>CAZLBS010000343.1:0-4687 GCA_964557505.1 uncultured Nitrospiraceae bacterium
TTGTATCACCGGCTGGCCGCCCTGCGCGTCGAACTGCCGCCCTTGCGCGAGCGCCCTGAGGACATCCTGGACATCGCCCGGCGCCGCTTGAAGCTCTTGGCCGAGGAGGGGCGCGAACGCACCTTGACGGAAGCCGACAAAACGGCGTTGACTACATACGCCTGGCCCGGCAACGTGCGCCAGCTGATCAAGCTCCTCGAGCGCGCGGCCTTTCTTGAAGAGCCCTTGGCCGATGTCATCGCCGAAGAAGCGGCCTTGGGCCCATTGCAAGAAGGACAGAACGACGGCAGCAATGTCATCCGGCTTCCAAGGAGTGCCGGCGAAGTGCTGCCATTGCAGGAAGTGACGGCTTCGTATGCGCGGGCCGCGTGGGAGGCCCACGGCCAGAACTACAGTGCCGCCGCAAAAGCGCTCGGCATCGCGCAAAACACATTGCGGTATAGCTGGCTGAAGACGCCTTGACGGCTTATCCAGGCGGCGGCATGCCCGCGCCACGCCAAGGCTACCGCTTTCGTTTCCACTCTTGTTCGAGGCGCTCGCGCTTTTTCCACCGGCGGTGAAGCCAGAGCCATTGGTCGGGGTGCTCGCGGATCATGAGTTCGATGGCGTCTTGGCATTGCTGCGCGTTGGCCGCGAGATCATGACGCAGGTTGCCGGTCTTGATGCGTTCGAGGGCAGGGGCGACGCTTAGGACATAGCGTCCATCCGGCTGGCGGACCATGCTGACGGGATGGATGGCGGCTTTCCCCCGGATGGCCGCCATGACGGGGGCGATCGTGGCCCAGGTGGGCGTGCCGAAGAAGGTGACCGGGACGGCACTCTGGCGCGGGCTTTGGTCGATTAGCACGCCGACGGTGGTGCGCTCGCGCAAGAGCTTCAGCATTAGGGCGGCCGCATGGTCGCGCTCGATGAGGATCGTGCCCGTGGCAGAGCGGATGCGCTTGACGTAGGCGTTAAGGCCAGGGTCATCGAGCGGGCGCATGATCCCGGCCACCGCGATGCCGCGGGCGCTCATGGCCGGGGCCAGCCACTCCCAGTTGCCAAAATGCGCGCTGATAAAGACAACGGGTTGCGACAGGTCGACATGACCGGCGCCCCGCAATTCAACCATGTCCGCGAAACTATTCTCTGCTAAGTGCTGGGTGCGGGAAAACTCCGCGGCGACGATGCCGACGTTCTTCGCCGCGCCCTTAAGGATGCGGATTTTTTCCGAACGGGTGCGCTCATCGCCGTAGGCAAGGTCAAGGTTCTTCAGGCCTTCGCGGCGGATGCGCGGTATCAGGTAATAGGCGAGCATCGCGAGGGCCCGGCCAAGCGCCCTGGCCATGGGCAACGGCAGCAGGCGCGCGCATTCGCAAAAGGCGATGGTGGCATAGCGGCGGAAGAGCAGCGTGGCGCGGCTGCGGCGGGCAGACATGCAGGGCGAGCAGCTACTCGGCGAGCGTAATGGTTTCGCCGATGGCGGGGGAATGCGATGGGAAGGCGACGTTGCAGTTCTCTTGCATCCAATCGATGGCCGGCTTGTCGCCATGCACGAAGACGACTTTCTTTGGCTTGTAATGTTCAATGACCCGCAGCAAGTCGTCGCGGCCGGCATGGGCGCTGAAATGAAAGCGCTGGATGTTTTCGAGCTTCACCTCGATGGGCTTGCCGTCTCGCTCGAAGGCAAGTTTTTGTCCTGGCTCAGCATGCAGCACCTGATAGCCGAGCGTGTCGGGGTCCACGTAGCCGGTAAAGAAAAGACCATGACGCTTCTCGCGCACGATGTCCTGGGCGAGCATGGCGGATGGCGTGTTCTCGACCATCATGCCGCTGGTCGCGACAATGATGCAGGGTTCCATCAGAAGCTCCCGGCGCACATCGTGCTGCCAGACATCGCCGATGCGCTCGAACTCGACCAAGGGAACGAGCGCCGCTTCGGGCCGCAGCAGGTGCGCGTAGCGCGCATAGACCTCGTACACGGCCCGGCCGAGTCCGCTGGCGTAAATGGGAACGTCCGGGATGAGGCCATTGTCGCGCAGCCGCACCAGGATATTGAGGATTTCCTGGGTGCGTCCGAGTGCAAATGCAGGCGCGAGGACCACGCCATTGTTGTCGATGACCTTGGCGATTTCACGGCCGAATGCGCGAATCTCAGCATCAAAGCTGCGGCGGTCCGAATCGTCGGATGCCCCGCGCGTCGCTTCGATGACCAGCGCATCGAGTTGCAAATCCTCTTCGAGCACATGCATGGCGCCGAGGAGTTCCTGATCGCGCGTGAGCACGTCGCCCGTGTACATGAAATTGAAGTGTTCCGTGCGAATGAGCGTCGACGCTGCGCCCAACACGTGCCCGCTGGGAATGAACGTAATTTCCGCGTCGATGCCGCTGGTCGGTTGGAAGGTGCGGAAAAAGTCGAACCCGATGACGTTGCGCATGGCCACGTCGACGTCGTTGTGCTGATACAACGGGTACTCGCGGATGTGCTTCTCTTTGCCCAGAATCTTCATGACGGAAACGCTGTTGTGCAGCATGCGTTCCATGATGCGCTGCGTGGGTTTGGTTACGTAGCAGGGCGTCTCGGGAAAGCGCTTCAGGCAATACGGCACCGCCCCCACATGATCGATGTGGGCGTGCGAGACGACCAGCGCGCTCGGAGCACGCTCCAGCAGGTCGAGCTGCGGCAACTGCGCGAACCCTTCCTTCTTGGGATGCATGCCGCAATCGAGCACCAAATCGTGCCCGTTCAATCCCAAGCGGTAGGAATTCGCCCCAATTTCGCCCGCCCCGCCAAGCGGTGTGAACGTAGCTTTAGACATTAGGGGGATTCCTCAAAGCGGCCAGTATACGGATGCAACGGAACCGGCACAACACGAGTCATAACTGCCAAGCGAGAAAAGGCTTGCCCCCTCGTAGAGAGCGTGGTATGTTTCCGCAACGTGTTTTAAACGGTATCAGGACGGCATGCATCAGGCCATGCCGGGAGAAGCATCAATGAGAACGATCTGGATGTTAGGCACGGTCGCCGTGAGCGCTGTAGTCGCCCTGGCGGCGCAGGCACAAGAAGTCATCCGCGTGGAGCCAGGGCCCGAGGCGCAGTTGCACTTGCAGGAAGCGCTCATTCTGGTCGAGCCCGGCGGCGTGGTCGAAATTGCCGAAGGTCAGTATGACCTCCAGATGGGCCTGTCGCTGGATGTGGACAATGTCACTGTGCGCGGCGCGGGCATGGACAAAACGGTTCTCAGTTTCGCGAACCAGGATATGGGGGGCGAAGGCCTGCTCATCACCAGCGGCGGCGTGCGCATTGAAGACTTGGCCGTCGAAGATACGCTCGGCGATGCCATCAAGGCGAACGGCAGCAAGGGGCTGACGTTCTTGCGCGTCCGCACGGAGTGGACCAACGGCCCGGACGAAACCAACGGCGCATACGGCCTCTATCCCGTGCAGTGCTACGACGTGCTGATCGATGACTGCGTGGCCATCGGCGCCTCGGATGCGGGCATTTACGTGGGCCAATCGAAGCGCGTGATCGTGCGAAACAGCCGGGCCGAGTACAACGTGGCCGGCATCGAGATCGAGAATTGCCACGGCGCCGATGTATACGGCAATGTCGCGACAAAGAACACCGGCGGCATTCTGGTGTTCGACCTGCCGGACATTCCGGTGCAGGGCGGGCGCGACGTGCGCGTTTTCGACAATGAGGTTTTCGACAACAACACGGACAACTTTGCGCCGGAAGGCAACATCGTGGGCACGGTGCCCCGCGGCACGGGCATCATCATCATGGCGAACCGCAATGTCGAGATATTCAACAACGAAATTCGCGAACACGACACGGTGAGCGTTTCCATCACGAGCTACAAGAGCACGGGACGTCCGATCAACGATCCCGAGTATGATCCGTATCCAGCGGGCATTCATATTCACGGCAACTCGATCACCGAGAGCGGCGGCAATCCTGATGTATCCCGGGAAAGCGTCGCGGTCATGATGTCGCTTATCGACGGGCCCGTGCCTACCATTGTGTGGGACGGCGTGGTCGACCAAAGCCGCCTTGTCGACGGCGAGTTGCCGCCGCAATACCGCATCTACATTCACAGCAACGAGGGCGAGGTCCGCTTTGCGAATCTCAATCTCGAGCAAAGCCTTGCCACGCTGGACAAAAGCAAGGTGCAGACCGACTTGAGCCCGCATCAAGGACAGTTGCCGCCCGTGAAGCCTGTGCAGCTGGCCAGCGCGGAAACCCAGGAGGAAGGCAGTTAAGCCATGCGCCGCATCATCTCCGCCATCATCATCGCTATCGCCATCGCGATCACCGCATCGCCCGTACCCACCCCGGCCAATGCCGGCGCCGTGTCCGTCCGCCCCTGGTTGGAAGGGGCTATCCCTCGAAAGCTGTCGGACTACAATCTCTTTGCCGACATGGCGAAGCAGCTGCCGAATGAGGGCGTGGTCAAGTATGACCTCATCACGCCGCTCTTTTCCGACTATGCCTATAAGCACCGGTTTGTTTGGATGCCGGAGGGAACGGCTGCCCAGTACGACGAGTACGAGGTGTTCGATTTCCCGGCCGGCACGATCATCGCGAAGACGTTTTCGTTTTTGCACGACATCCGGGATCCATCCAAAGGGGAGCGTCTGATCGAGACGCGCATCTTGATGCGCCAGGAAAACGGCTGGAAGGCGCTGCCCTATAAGTGGAACGACG
>CAZLBS010000344.1:0-4667 GCA_964557505.1 uncultured Nitrospiraceae bacterium
GAAACGGGCCGCAGCCTCAGCGCACTTGACGGTACGGGCCGCACGCACTTCCCCAAAGCCCCGGAGCAGTTCGTGGGCCAGACCTTCGTGTTGCCTTTGCAAGACAAATCGAGGGGCAGACGCCTGAACCTGATGTCTTCCGTCACACCGTATGAGCGGGAGAGCATCGAGCATGCACGGGAAGTAAACGCCGGCAGCGTCAGGGTGCGCAACATCCGCCCCGAGGATCTCGTGATTCATTGGGTCTTTGCAGGGCGGCCCCGGGATCTGGAAGATGTCCGAAGCATCCTGCTCAAACAGCGCCATCTCGACCTGACGCATGGGCGCTTGACGTTGGAGTAATTCCCGGAGGGAGCAGCCGAATCCATTGTGGATCGGTATCGGCAAATCGAGCAACGCCTGGAGGAGTCTTGAACCGATGAAGCATTTTGCATTGCTGGGTCTCTTGGCCGCTGTATGCGCACAGGCCGAACTGCGGCCCACGGACGTCGAGCACGTCATGGTGTCGTATGAAGCCGGGCGCTTCAGCGGGTGGCCTGCCAACCACGGCATTTGGTCTTGGGGCGATGAGATTCTGGTGGGATTCACCGAAGGCGCCTACAAGTATTTGGGCCCGTACCGGCATGCCATCGATCGGGAGAAGCCGGAGAAGCATTTGCTGGCGCGCAGCCTGGATGGCGGGAAGACTTGGACGCTTACGGATCCAGCGCCGGACGGCTACCTGATTCCCGAGGGCGGTTTCCTGCATGGCGTCGAGCGGGAGGACGTCGAGGTTCCGGAGGCGCGCGATCCCGAGGGTGGCATCGACTTCGCGCACCCTGACTTTGCGATGACCGTGCGCACCACCGACATCCACGCGGGCGAGTCGCGTTATTGGTATTCCTATGACCGGGGGCGGACCTGGGAAGGCCCCTTCCGGCTGCCGAATTTTGGCGCCCCAGGAACGGCTGCCCGCACGGATTACATCGTAGATGGGCCCGAGACGTGCACGTTGTTCATCACGGTGGCCAAGGAAAACGAGCAGGAAGGGCGGGTCATCTGCGTGCGCACGGCGGACGGCGGCGCAACCTGGGAAAAGGTGGGCGACATCGGGCCGGAGCCGAAGGGCTTCAAGATTATGCCCGCCACCGTGCGCTTGTCGGAGGATGAGCTGCTGACGGTTTTGCGCTGCCGCGAGGGCAATAAGCGCTGGCAGGAGGCGTATCTATCTGAGGACAACGGGAGCACTTGGACGTATCTGAACGACCCCGTCGAGGATGCGGGCGAGGGCAATCCCGCGAGCCTCATCAAGCTGGACGATGGGCGGCTGTGTCTCTCATACGGCTACCGGGCGGAACCCTACAGCATCCGGGTGAAGTTCAGCGGCGACAACGGCCGCAGCTGGGGACCCGGCGTGGTCTTGCGGGACGACGGCGCTAACCGCGACGTTGGCTATACCCGCATGGTGCAACGGCCGGACGGCAAGGTGGTGGTCTTGTATTACTTCAACGATGAAGAAACCGGACCCGAGCGCTACATCGCGGCGACCATCTTTGATCCGGACTCCATCGAGCCCGCCGCAGAATAGGCATGCATTCGAGAAAAAAGCCCCGGCGATTCAGATATCGCTGGGGCTGGTTGTTTGCGTGCATGGAAGAAAAGACGCACTACCCGCCCAGGATGCTGAATACGGATGAAATCACGTTCGCATACGGGCCGTTGACCGGGAACTCTCCGTCTTGGGCATACCTGATGAAGTCGACGTGGCCGTCGAGGTAGAGCACGTTGGAGCCGCCCGGAATGTGGTTCATGGTGACGCCGCTGCCATCGCTTGGCGTGGCGTTGATTTGGTCCCACTGAACCGGGAGTTCGGTTTGGGCCTGCGCACTGGCAGCGGCGTTGTTGATGTCGGTGATGAGGAAGCGTTCGATACCTTCACGCAGGCGGAAAATGGTGGTGCTTTCATCGCCGCCATTGCCGGCGCCTGCACGATCCTCGGGCAACTCGATGTCGCTATCCATCAAACGGCGCCAGAAGGAACCGCAAACCGGCCCAAAATCCTCGGGCTCTTGTCCGCCAGCTAATGAGACATAGGTCTCGATGCCCTCGCAGTTATCTTCGCTTGGCGTACCTTGATTGACTACGTATGGTCCGAGAAAGGTCTCAACGGCGGAGATCAATTGGTCCGGCCCGGTGACATCTAAGATAAGCAGTACGGTACGTGCAACTTCAGTGTCCCCCTTGTCGAAGACCCAGCCGAAGTACTGGTAGCTGTCGCTTTGGCCGCTGCCTTGTCCCGCGAAGGGGCAGGGCACGCCCGTAATGGACTCGTCCTGGATAATCTCGAGGTGCGCGTCCACGCCGCTGCTGAAGTCTGGGTCGCTTGGGCAGCGGTAGACTTCCCAGTCCGACAGATACTCGGGGAACACCAGTTCGGGCAGCGGGGCGATGTCCGGGCCGGTCTGGTAGTTGCAGCCTTCCAGTTCGCCGCCCGAGGTATCCCGGCTCGCTGGGTTATCCCCATCGCCGTCAGTGATGTAGAAGTCGATGAGTTCGACCGGCGGCCAGCGCTCGCCTTTCGCCTCGTTCGAGTACATCTTGTACATCAAGCCGATTTGCTTGAGGTTGTTCTGGCAACTGGCCCGCCGTGCCGCTTCGCGCGCCCGCGCCAATGCCGGCAATAGAATCGCCGCCAAGATGCCGATAATCGCGATGACCACCAGCAACTCAATCAGGGTAAAACCTTGCTGCTTCTTCATATCTTGCCTCCTGTCAAAGGACAGCCCCCAATCCCATGAACCAAAACAGGCGGGCCCCCATGGACCCGCCTGCTAAACTACCCGATATGGACTAACGCTACGTTAGCCGACGAGGTCGCCAATCAGGGTAAGGGTCTCGGCGTAGAAGGCATTAATGGGGAAATCACCGTTTTCGTCATAGTTGACGAAATCAACGTGACCATCGAGAAATAGTACATTGCCGCCACCAGGTACATGGTTGAACGCAATCGAACTGCCTGGATTCGCGCTGATGCTATCCCAATAAATCTCGACTTCAGATTGACCTTGCGCCGAAGCGGCAGGGTTGTTGATGTCGGTAATAAGGAAGCGTTCGATGCCTTCGCGCAAGCGGAAGATGGTACTGCCCCCCGCATTACCGGCGGTAGCCGCTCCGTTGACCAAGCTTCCGAAGATGCCCAAGTCATCGGTCATCACATCTTCGTCCAGCGAGCGGCGCGCCGCCTCCCGCTGAGCCGGGTCCGTAATGTCCTCGAAATCGAGCCCGCCCGATCCGCCGAAGCTCGTGGGAAGGAGCGGCAGCACTAAGGCAATGATCTGGCTGGCCGTTTCGGTCCCAGGGGGAATCGTGCCGCCGACAATCGAACCCAGCGCCGAGATGTCCGTCCGAAGGTTTGTGTCGCCATCGGCATTATCAATTACCCAGCCTACATACTGGTAGTGATCGGATGGGTTGTCGGCAAGTCCTTCGTACTGACTAATGCATGCATCGGCGTCGGTAATCGGATCGTCGACGATGACGGCCAACGCATCAACCGCATCGCCCGCATCAGGGGCAGACGGGCAAATCAGGACGTTCCAGTCAGTAAGGTATTCAGGAAAGATCATTTGGACATTTGGCGAGAGCTCCGGCTCATCTTGTCCGTCGCAACTGCCCGTTCCCGTATTCGTTGCATCCAGACCCCCGGCGAGATCGTCGGTGTAGTATGGGGCTACGCCTTGCGCGGGCGGGAATCGCTCGCCCTTGGACTCATTCGAATACATCTTGAGAATGACGCCCATTTGCTTGAGATTGTTTTGGCAGCTTGCGCGGCGCGCGGCTTCGCGGGCGCGGGCAAGTGCCGGCAGCAGAATTGCAGCGAGAATGCCGATGATGGCGATGACCACCAGCAGCTCAATGAGGGTGAACCCCTTGCGCTTGTTCATGAGTTTTTCTCCTTTTCCATGATTCAAGCCCGAAAAATGAACCGATAGCATATTCCGGAAATGTTAGCGAAGCGTAAGGCGGGCGTGATTTTTTGCTGAGCAAACGACGCCGAGGCCTGACTGACAGGTCCCCCCCGGCCCGCCACGTCAAGCGGCGCCCCCCTGCATCACTTCATCCCACATAACCGTTGGACCGTACCATGCGGAGAAAATGTTAGAGCAGTATCATAATAGGTTGTGAAATCAGCGAACCCCGGTATCGGGTGCTATTTCTTCTTGACCTCGGCGGGGGCTTGCTGGCTTTCGAGGCGCCATCGGAGGGCTGCTGCCTCGCCTTGGCGGGCGTAGTCGGCGGCTTCACCTAAAATGCGGGCGGCCTCTTGCGGGGCATGAAAACCCATGCTGTTTTCGGCAGCGATGAAGTCGAGCCGCCACTGCGCCTTCCGCTGCAGTTCGAGGGCCTTGTGCAACTCTGCCTCGGTGGCGCCTTGTCCCTTTGCCTCCTCGATGGCATCAAGCTGGGCCATGAGGGCATCGCCCGCGCGCTGCAACAGATCGAAGTTCGTCTGCTGAATGTTGTCGACCCGCGCCAGTATTTCCTCTTCGCTGAAGTGGTGGCAGGTCTGGCAGGCCCGGTTCACGTTCAGCAGCGGACTGCGCACCCAGTGGTCGGACACCTTGGAGGCGCCTTCCCGCATGTAGGGCATGTGGCAATCGGCACAGGAGACATTGCTGCGCGCGTGA
>CAZLBS010000345.1:0-230 GCA_964557505.1 uncultured Nitrospiraceae bacterium
GGCGCTGCGCAGCTCGTCGAGTTGGACAGCGTGGAGACGGTGGGGCCGGCTGTGGGCGATCGCATGAAGAGCAACGCGCTCTGGGCAATCCTTTACGCCGTGTTCTTCATTGTCATTTACCTGTGGTTCCGCTTTGAATTGCGCTTCGCCTTGTCCTCGATCGTGGCACTGGTGCACGACGTGATTTTCACGCTGGGCATGTTTGCCATCTTCGGCTTTGAAATCTCGCT
>CAZLBS010000345.1:240-4651 GCA_964557505.1 uncultured Nitrospiraceae bacterium
CGGCTCTGCTGACGATCATCGGCTACTCGCTCAACGACACCATCGTCGTGTTCGACCGCGTGCGCGAAAACATGCAGTTGCACCGCGGCCGCCCGCTGAAGTTCGAAGACCTTATCGACCTCAGCATCAACGGCACGCTGTCGCGGACCTTGCTGACGTCGGTGACGACGCTGTTCGTCGTGCTGGTGCTCCTGGTGTTTGGCGGGCCGGTGATTCGCGATTTTGCGTTCGCTCTGCTTGTCGGCATCATCATCGGTACGTATTCCTCGATCTTCGTGGCGAGTCCGATGCTGGCCATCATTCAGAACATCCTGAGCCGCTTCATTAAGGAGACGGAAGACGAAGGCGGCCAGCGCGAAGATTCGTTCCGCGGCAAGGGCAAGAAGAGCAAGAAGAAACAGCAGCAGGCCGGTGAGACGGCCGAAGGCAGCGGCGCTTCCGCGTAGCCGAAGCCGCGATTATTCGTTCGAGCAAGTGATGGCCCTTCCACCCGGGGCAGGTGAGGGGCCATCTCTTTTGCAAATGCGCATCAAACAATGCTGGGGCATGCTACGCGCCACGCTTCGCGGGGCAGCTATCGAACCATCGGGGACCGAAACCATGCTACGTATTTGGACTGTTATCGCGCTCGGATTAGGGGCGCTCTCGGCGCAGGCGGCGGAGTTTCTGACTGCACCCTACCTGCAAAACGTCAAGCCGCATGGCATTACCATCATGTGGGAGATGGATGGCGTGCATCCCGCGGCGGCAAGCGCGGCCAATGCCGATGGCGAAGCCTTCACCTTCGAAGCAGAAACAATCGACAGCGGCTTCGACACGGCCATCTACAAAGCGGTGTTGACAGGTCTTGAGCCGGATAGCGTGTACACGTATGCGGTTCATGTAAACGGCGAGGCAACGGACCAAACGGGCGAGTTTCAAACAGCGCCGGGTGCGCCGCGTCCGTTTAGCTTCGGGGTATGGTCCGACAGCCAAGGCCCCAACCACGGGACGTACGAAGCGGATCCCTTGGAACCGACGAAATCCATGCTGCGCTGGCTCGCGAATAGCGGGATCGACATCGCGGTTTCCAGCGGCGATTTAGCTGAAGATGGCGACTCATATGAGCAGACAAAGACGATGTACATCGGGCGCGTCGCCAAAGAACTCGGCCGCACGGTGCCGTGGTTCGTCGCGTGGGGCAATCATGACGCAGGCCGCCGCGATGTGATGCGCAAATTCGCCGACATGCCCAGCAAGGACCGGGAGCGCTTCGATCCGGGCTGGGGCAGTTTCGCGTTCACGTATAGCAATGCCCGCTTCATCTGCATCGATTACAACAGCGCGAGCGTCGACATTCGCCGCTGGCTGGAAGGCGAACTGGCTTCGGATGAAACGCAGGCGGCGGACCACCGCTTCTTGTTCATTCATGTGCCCCCGTATTGCGAGTTGTGGATCGCCGGAGACGAGCAATTGCAGGAGAAGGTGGTGCCTTTGGCCGAGAAGTATGGCGTCGACGCCGTGTTCAGCGGTCATACGCACGAGTACGAACGCGGCTACAAGAATGGCGTCTATTACTGCATTACCGGCGGCGGCAGTTGGCTGGACCATGGCGAGCCGCTCGTCAAGGATTGGCCCCACATGACGGTCGGCGGCCACCACGACCTGCCGGGCTTCAAGCATGGGCTCGTGAATCAGGTGATGCGCGTTGAAGTCGACGGCGACACCTGGAGCGCCTCGATGCATGCCTTCGAGCCGAACGGCGAATACATCGGCGTGCTCGACACCTTCGGCCCGGACACGGCTCCTGCGGGGGCTGAGTAAGCCGCGTCCCCGCACGTTTCGGCTTGTATGCAGCTGACGCCCGCCGCGGACCTTGCCTTGTACCTCTTAGGTGCGCTGCTCGGCTCTCGTGACGGCGTAGGTGCCCGCGATGATGATCAGGGCGCCGGCGATTTGGGTGGCGATAAGGCGTTCATCGGGCAGCAACACCAGCGCAATGAGATAGGTGGCCAGGGGATTGGCCAGCGTAATGCTCGTGCAGAATGCGCTGCCCAAATGCTTCTGCGCGAAGTGAAAGCTGGGATGGGCCGTAGCGACGCCCGTTAAGCCGGCGAGCGCCGCGATGCCAAACGCCCAGGTGCCCGCCGCGGCAATTCCAGCCGGCTCTTCAAACACGGCGACGGCAACGGCGAACATGCCTGTGCTGATAATGGCAACCACGGCGAACATCGGGATGGGGTGAAGCGTCCCCACGATGTGTTTTCCCCACACGAAGTAGACGCCCCAGAGAAAACTCAAGACGAGCAACATGATGGTAAAGACATTGAAGTCGGCGCGAAAGCTGCCCGGATCACGCATGAGCACGAGGGTCACCCCGGCGAGGCTGATGGCCGTGCCGAACAGGTAGAGCGGACTGGTCACCACGCGGCGCTCCTCGTGATAAAGCACGAAACTTAGGATGATGACGAAGATGACGGTGAGCTTTGTGATGAGATTGGCCACCGTGGATTCAACGCCGTAGCAGCCTGCCGTCCACAAATATTGGGCGGCTGTGTTGAGCAAGGCGATTCCAAGGACAGGACGGGGATCGCGCAGCAGCGCGAGAAATTGCTGCCGAAATGTGAAGAGGCAGAAGATGGACAGGACCACGCTCGCGACGGCATAGCGCAGGAAGGTTTGCGTCCAGGGATCGTAGGCGTCGCGAATCAAGCGGATAAGAATGGGCGAAACGCCCCAAGCCAGGGTGGCGAACAGCAAGGCGCCGAAGGCCGATAACCTCGTCAGGCGGCGCTCGCGCGCGGTGGCTTCATTGGACGGAATGGCGATACCGGCGATACCTCCACGTGCCGCGGGGGGCTAAGCGGCAACGGCTTCAGCGACACGGCTGCCGAAATCGGCGGTCGAGATGACCGTATCGCCGCCGCCGAAACGCTGGAGATCCGCCGTGGTATAGCCCGCGCCGAATACGCCCCGCATGGCCTGCCAGATTTTCGCCGCGGCCTCGGCCTTGCCAAAGCTCTTCTCGAGCATGAGCGCGACGCTGCCGATCATCGAATAAGGATTGGCAATGCCCTTGCCTGCGATGTCAGGGGCGCTGCCATGCGAGGGCTCGTAATACGAATTGGCCGTGCCAATGCACGCCGACGGCATCAAGCCGAGCGAGCCGAGCAATCCGCCCCCGAGGTCGCTCAAGATGTCGCCAAACATGTTCTCCATCACCATGACGTCGAACTGATTGGGGTTGAGCACGAGCGCTGTCGCCGCGGCATCGACAATGACCTGCTTGACCTCGACATCGCTGTACGACTCGGCCACCTCGGCCAAGATTTCATTCCATAGCACGCTCGACAGCAGCACGTTGCTCTTGTGAATGTTGTGCAAAATGCCTTTGCGCCGGCGCGCTTCGTCGAAGGCTACGCGCAGAATGCGGCGGATTTGCTCTTCGTCATATTCGAGCCGCTCATGCACATACCGAAGCCCGGCTTCATTCGTGCCGCGTTCCTTCCGGCCGAAGTACAAGCCTCCGACCAATTCGCGCACCATCATGATGTCGATGCCTTCGCCAACCACCTCGGGCTTGAGCGGTGAAAAGTGCGCCAACTCGGGCGGCAGATACACCGGGCGGAAATTGGCATAGGTGTTGTAGCGCTTGCGCAAGGGCAACAGGGCCCCGCGTTCGGGCTGTTCATCCACGGGTATCTGCTGCGACTGCTCAAAGCTCAGCCCGATGGGTCCTTTGAGAATGGCATCCGCGCGGTCGCAAACGGCTTGGGTTTCGGCGGGAAAGGAATGGCCGTGCTCGAAGTAGGCATGACCGCCAAAGGGCGCGTAGTCCAACTTGAAGGTTGCATCCGCAATGGTCTCGACGGCCTTCAAGACCTTGGCGGCCTCCGCGGTAATCTCCGGTCCAATGCAGTCCCCTGGAAGCATGGCAATGGTGTAAGTGGTCATGCGCGCAGTTATCCTCAGTCAGCCCGGCAGGAAGCGCATGCGCCGAAGCATGCGCAATAGACGTTAAGCGTAGCATATCACCGCGGCGGGGCGCCGATGCGGCCCTGCTGGTTGATGCGCTTTGAGGGCGCGGGCTACCCTAAGGGCTTACACCGACTGCAGCGGCCTGCCTCAGGCATGGCCGGGGATGCATTTTCGCCATGGCAGAGACTCAAGCCGAACGCCCCTTCGACAATTGGCTGCGCGCCGCGCTTGCCCTCATGGGCGCGCTGGTCATCCTTACTATCTTTCCCTATACCGTGGATGGCGCCATTGACCCGAAAGTCCTGCTGACCGCCCTCTTTGGCGGCATGCTGACGTTGCTGTGCGTGGCCCGCGCCTTCTGGCTTCGAGAGCGGCTGCTGTATCCAAACCTCGCCGGCAATATTTGGATCGGACTGCTCGGCGTTGGCTTTGTCAGTGCGGCCTTGTCCGACTA
>CAZLBS010000346.1:0-4645 GCA_964557505.1 uncultured Nitrospiraceae bacterium
CGACGGCGATGGCGATGGCGATGGCGATGGCGATGGCGATGGCGATCGCGGCACGGATTGTTCCGATAATCGCTGCAATCAAGACATTGACCTTACCACCACCATCAACGCAGTGGACGTGCAATTAGTCATCAACGGCGCCTTAAACACCAACACACAAGGGTTCGATACGGATGTAAATCGAGACGGGGTTGTGAACGCCGTCGACATTCAACTGGTGATCAATGCGGCGCTGGGGATATCCTGAAGTAGACGCTAACGCAGGCTTTACCCGAGTTGCGGAACGTGTTATAGTTTCGCAACTTTTTCGGGGGGCATGCGGAATTCGGCCTTTTGGGGCGTAGCCCGGACGCCGTATTGAGCAGGGTTGACCCCCCTGTTGGGACCTGGCATGAGGGCCGAAACGAGCACATTAGGGAGGCGAAACGACCCATGACACCGGCAGAGTATTTCAATGGTTTGCAAGACCGCATCGACACGAGCAAGACGGCGGGGATGAACTCGACGTTCCAGTTCAACATCGAAGGCGACGATGGCGGCAAGTGGTATGTGAAGCTCACGGACGGCCAGCCGGAAGTGGGCGAGGGCGAAGCGGACAGCCCGAACATCACGCTGAACTGCGATTCGTCCAACTGGATCGACATTGTGACGGGCAAGATGAGCGGGCAGACCGCCTTCTTGACGGGCAAGCTCAAGATTCAGGGCGACATGAGCTTGGCGATGAAGTTGCAGACGCTCATCGCTTAATTGCCGCGCCGCCGCCTGTACACGAGACGGTTGAGAGAGGCATGCGCCTATTGGGTGCATGCCTCGTTTTTTTGGGCGGTGTTGCTTGCCGTGGCAGGCTGCGGCCCGGAGGCGTCCACGCCGGATTCCGAACGTTATGGGTCTGAACTTGCAGATGGCGCCAGCTTCACCTGGGAGGTGTACCGGCCGCCGGATACGCCAGATGGGCCTCGCCGGGCAATTGCCGTGGTGGCGGCTCCCGGCGAGGGGAACGCCTCGTGGGATCATTTTGCACGGCAGGCACGCGCCGGTGGTTATCTTGTCTTCGTCGTCCATCCGGCGAGGACCAGCGGAATGACAGCGGGTGCGTTTGAGCAGTACGTAGAAGAACCGTTGGAGCTGCTGAACGGCGCCTCGACATACTTGCTGGCGTTGGTGGGTTCGCAAGCATCGGCCAACCATGCGCTGGAGTACGCCGTGGAGCACGAGCGCGTCGAGGCGGTCGTCATGATTTCGCCCGGATTGGAATTGAGCGGCATTGCAGCGAAGCCCTTGATGACGGCATATGGCAACCGCCCATCCATGATCCTTTCGGCCGCGGGCGATGCCTATGGCGCAACATCGGGGAGGGTGTTGAGCGATGCCGCGGAAGGGTATGCGGAGTTGCGGGAGTACCCAGGCGCGGCCAAAGGCGTCCAACTTTTGCAGGCGCATGACACCGCCGTGGGACAAATCTTGCTCTGGCTCGAGCCGATTATGTCCAATGACCATAAACAATCGGAATAATTGGATTTCTGGTATTCTTGACCCCCCTTGAAGAGCGCTCGTATACTGCCATCAATGGCAGTTTGGTTTGGAGAATTGCGGAGGAATGCGGCGTGAATAGTGAGCGCCGTCCAGGCTATTACCTGGACAAGACGGGGCAATGGCAGCGGGATCGGCGCATCGGCAGCGACCGGCGCCAAGCGAGCCAGCCGCCAAAAGGCGAAAACCGGCGGCGCAACGCGGGACGGCGCAAGTCGGATCGCGTGTTCGAAGAGCGCGAACACCGGGAAATGATTGAAGATGCCTTGGTGGAATTCGCCAAAGAGCATACTGAATAGGGAACTATTCGGAGCCGGCTTGGTCGCGTAGGGCTTGGTCGGCCTTTTGCTTGAGGTCGTTGCCTGCTTGCTGGGGTTCTTTCAATCCGCGGAAGACCTCGACCATTGCATTCTCGACAAGCGGGCGTACGGCTTGCCACCCCCGGACACTCGGCTCCGAACGTGCAAAATCCAAGTTGGCATAGGGCACGTCCAAGTAGCTTGCTTCTTCCCAGTAAGCGCGGATTTCTGGCGCGTCTTTGGCGGACTGGTGAATGGGCAGATAGCCCGTTTCGACGGCCCAGCGATTGGACACGTCTGGCTGCGTAAAGTACCGCACGAATCGCCAGGCGGCGTCTTGCTGCATGGGATCGACCCGGAAGATGCTGATGTTGGGACCGAAGAGAACCGTCGCCGGAGAGCCGGGATCGCGTTGAGGAATGGTGCTGACGCCCCAGCCGTCATAGCCTTCCATGGCATTGTTGAGGTGCGGTATGGCCGCGCTGGTGCGGAAGCGGAATGCGATGTCGCCGCGGGCCAGAGCTTCAGCGTCTTCCCAGGTGCGGGGCTGAATCTGATAGGCAAGCTCTTCTTTGCCGAGCGCCGCGAACAATTCGAGCACGGCCACCGCGGCCTCCTGGTCGTACAGCGTTTCCATGCCGTCGTATACGCTGCCGCCCATGCTATAGACGAAGGCGTGGAAGGTGGATGCATCGGCGTCCCAGGCATAGGCGAATTTGCCTGTGGCTTCCTTCACCATGCGGCTTAGTTCGAGAAAGGCGTCCCACGTGCGAGGCGGTTCCGCGATGCCCGCCGCGTCCATCACGGCTTCGTTGTAATACATGACGAGGACGCTCTTGGTGAAGGGAAATGAATACATCTTGCCGCCGAATTCTTCATAGCGGTTGCTGTCGAGGATGGCCGGGTGGATGTCTTCGAGCGCTTCTTGGGAGAGCCCATGCTCGGGATGATCGATAAAGGCGTCTAGGGGGGCCACGGCGCCGGCGGCAATATACTCGGCGGTCATGCTTTCATAGGAGACGGCCATGGCAGGCAGGGTGCGGGCGCTGATGCCCGCGGTGACTTTCTGAAAAATCTGGCTGTAGCCTCCGATGAAGTCTCCCTTGATGGGCGGTCCTGGTTCTTCTTCATTGAAGCCCGCGATGATGTCTTCCATAAGGCCGCCCGTTTCCTCCGTGAAGCGGACCCAGAAAACGGCGGCTTCGTCATCGATGGGGTCGAAAGGGGTTGTGCCGGTGGCCGCTGGCTCGGAAGGGCTGCAAGCAGCAAGCCCCATCAATGCCAATAGCGCGGCTATGGAAAGATATCGGGTCGCGAACATGGCGGTGCGTCCTTATTGCGGCGAAGCTCTTTACTCATGACTTCAGTCCCGCGGCGAGTGCGCTGTCGAGGAATTGGCGCTGCGCCGCGAAGTATAGGAGCAGGGGCGGCAGCATGACAACGGCAGCAGCGGCCATGAGCAAATTCACCTGCATGCCGGCCCCGCCCATGAAAACGGTAAGACCTACCTGGACGACGCGCATTTGCTCCGAGCCGGTGACGACGAGGGGCCAGAGGAGGGCGTTGTAGCTGCCGAGAAAGGCAAACAGGGCGGCGGCAACCATCGCTGGCCGGGCGAGTGGGGCAGCGGTGTAGACCAGGAGCGATGCGTGGCCGCAACCGTCAATGCGGGCCGCATCGAAGTATTCGCGGGGAATCGTGCGAAGGGCCTGCCGCAGCAGAAAGATGCTGAAGGCATTGGCCATCCAAGGGACGGTGAGCGCGGCATAGGTGTCATACCAGCCGAAGGCGCGAATGATGATGAAGTTTGGTATCAGGCTGAGTTCGAAGGGAATCATGAGGGTCGCGAGCAGCATGATGAAGAGCGCTTCTCTGCCGGGGAACTCGAGCCGCGCGAAGGCATAGCCCGCAAGGAGCGCCGTCAGCACAACCGCGCCTGTGACAATGCCGGCCACGAGAAACGTGTTGAAGAAATAGGTGGCGAAGGGCGCGGCGGCAAGGGCCTCGGGAAAGTTGCCCCATTGCACCGTGCTTGGAATCAAGCGCAGGCTTGTCGACTGCGCTTCCTCGATAGGTTTTAGGGCTGTGGCGAGCATCCAGACGAAGGGAAATGCCGAGACCACAGCGCCCATTGCAAGCACCGCGAAGCTCATCGCCTGGGCGATGAGAGTGGGCTTCATTCGTAGTGCACCCGGTTCGCGAGGAAGCGCCATTGCACGAGGGTGAGCGTCATAATTCCGAAGGCAAGCAGTGCGGCGACGGCGGCTCCGTATCCCTCCCGGCCATATTCGTAGAAGTTGCTGAAGATGTACACGGTGAGGTTTTGGGTGGTGTCGAGCGGTCCGCGGCCGGTGCCGGTGAGGGCATAGAAGTGGTCGAAGGCTTGCAGCGAGCGCAGCACGCTAATGATGACGAGAAAAAAGAGGGCTGGGCTGAGCATCGGCAAGGTCACATGCCATGTGGTGCGGAGAGGTCCGGCCCCGTCCATGCGGGCGGATTCTTCGTATTCGGGCGGGATGGCTGACAACCCGGCCAGGAGCACCACGATCATGAATCCGCTTGCTTGCCAAATCTCGAATGCGGCGATGCAGCACAGCGCCAGGCTTGGGCCGGCATCTGCCGGGATGACGCCATTCGAAAGGAGATGCAACACCCCTCTTGGTTCGAGGAGCCAATCGGGCCAAGCCGTCTGCGGAACGCCGAGCCACCCGAGGAAGGTATTGACCAGGCCGGTGCGTGGATTGAGCATCGCCCGCCAAACGGCGGCTGCCGCGACCGTCGAGGTGATGAAGGGCAGGAAGTACACCGTGCGAAAG
>CAZLBS010000347.1:0-4645 GCA_964557505.1 uncultured Nitrospiraceae bacterium
CGGGCACCACGCAATTGCGCGTGATGTACTTGGTGAGATTCATATCCCCTCCTGCCCCATGACCAAGGGCCGCGCCTGCTGAAGCGGGCACTTGCCGGGCCGATGCTAGCACAGGCTCGCGGCCTGCTCAATCCGTTCGCACTAATACCAAACTTGGGTGATGAGCACCGGCTGGTGCTGTCCCCCGCTCGAAGCCGTCTTTTCCTGGCCGTACGTTTGCACGATGTGCTTCGGTTCGACCTCGTTTTCTTCCAGCCAGCGGTTGATGGATTCATCCATCTCGTGCAGCGCCTCCGAAGTGCAGTGCACGAAGAACGTTTGAACACGCATGCGCGACTCCCCCGTACTCACGCACCGGCTTGAGCGGCGCGCTTCATTGTCATACTAGCCGGTCTGAAAGCGTTCGGCAATGGCGGCGGCTAGTTCCCGCGGCGTGCCTTGTTCCGTGTCGATGATTTCATCGGCAGCTGATTCATAGAGCGGCGTGCGCTCCTCGAGCACCTGGGCGATCTCATCGACAAACGACTTGCCGCCTGTAAGGCTGGGGCGGTTGGTGTCGCCGCCGATGCGTTCGGCAATGGTCTCGACGGCGGCCTGCAGCCAGAAGCACAGCCCGTTTGCGCGGAGGGCCTCGACGTTTTGCGCGCGCGTTACGACGCCGCCCCCGCAATCGATCACGATGCCATCACGCTTGCCCACCTCGGCACAAACCTGGCTTTCGATATCGCGAAACGCAGGCCAGCCGTTCGCTTCGACAAACTCGGGGATGGAGCAGCCGGTGCGCGCGACGATTTCGTCATCGGTGCTGACCACATCGCGGCTGAGCATATCCCCCAAAATGGCTCCGATGGCGCTCTTGCCAGTGCCGCGGTACCCTATCAAGACAATGTTCATGACGCCTCGGTTTCCTAATGCACGGCTAGAGGGCGGTTTGAATGAAGCCGAGTTTGCGCTGGACTTTGGCGAGGGTGCGCCCAGCCGTTCGGGCTGCCCGCTCCGCGCCATTGGCCAAGATGGCGTCCAGTGCTTTGCGATCCGCGCGGATGGCTTTGTAGCGCTCTTGGATGGGCGCCAGAAACTCGACGACGATTTCGGCTAGGTCGGCTTTGAATTCGGCGTAGCCTTTGCCCTTGTAGCGCTGCTCGATGGTTTCCATGCTGTCGCCTGTCATGGCCTCGTAGATGCGCATGAGATTGGCGACGCCGTGGCGTTCCTCATCGTACCTGATGTCCGCGCCCGAATCCGTCACAGCCCGCTTGATCTTGCTTCGGGCCACGTCAGGCGGATCCAGCAGCGCGATGTAGTTGCGGTCGTTTTCGTCAGACTTAGACATCTTCGAGGTCGGTTCTTGCAGGCTCATAATGCGCGCCCCAGCGGGCGGAATAAAGGGCTCGGGCGCCTTGAACGTGCTGCCATAGACTTCGTTGAAGCGCATGGCGATGTCGCGCGTGAGTTCGAGATGCTGCTTTTGGTCCGCGCCAACGGGCACGCAGTCGGCCTGATACAAGAGGATGTCCGAGGCCATGAGCACGGGATACGTGAACAGTCCCGCGTTCACATTCAGTTCATTCTTGCGCGCCTTGTCTTTGAACTGCGTCATCCGGTTCAGCTCGCCCATGTAGGTGTAGCAGTTCAGAATCCATGCGAGTTCGGCATGCGCGGGCACGTGCGACTGCACAAAGATGCAACTCTTTTCGGGATCAATGCCGCAGGCGAGATAGAGCGCGATGAAGTCATAGCAGCGTTGACGGAAATTGCTGGGGTCTTGCCGCACCGTGATGGCATGCAGATCCACCAACATGAAGTAGCAATAATAGTCATCCTGCATGGCCACCCAATTTTTGAGAGCGCCGAGGTAATTGCCAATCATGAGATGGCCCGAGGGCTGAATGCCGCTGAGAATGACGGGCTTCTTGGCGGGTTGGGCGGAGGCTTCGCCGGACATCATGCTGGGCTACTTTGCCCCCATGGCCGTGAGCAAGGCGTCGCGCATGGCGTCAACCGGCGCGGGTTGTCCCGTCCAGCGTTCATGCTGCAAGACGGCCTGATTCACGAACATCTCGACGCCCGAGATGGTTGTGCAGCCGGCTTCTTTGGCTTCCCGCAGGAGGCGCGTTTCGATTGGGTTGTAGACGATGTCGAAGATGGTCTGCTCGGGCCGGAGCAATTCTTTTGGAATGCATGTGCCATCGGTATCGGGATGCATGCCGAGCGGGGTGCCTTGGATCACGATGTCATGGTCCGCCATGTGCGTTTCGATTTCACTCTGCAATTCTCCTGTGGCGGGGCGAATGCCGGTCTTGCGCTCGAGGTCCCGCGCGAGGACATCCCGCTCCTCGGGCACAATGCCAAGGATGGTCATATGCGCGGGCTTGGCCATTTCGGCGGCCGCGAAGGCGACGGCGCGAACGGCCCCGCCGGATCCTGTCAGCAGAATCCGCTCGCCGTCGAGAGAAACGCCGGCATCCTCGAAGGCACGCATGGCTCCCGGGCCGTCGGTCGTCGAGCCAATGAGGCGGCCATGCTCATTGGTAATGGTATTGACGCTCCCGACATGTTCGGCCATAGGATCGATATCGTCGAGATGCTTCATGACCGCGAGCTTGTGCGGAATGGTCACGCTCATGCCGCGAAAGTTGGGCATCGCCCGCATGCCCGCGAGGCAGCCAGCGACGTCTTCCACTCGAAAGGCCAGATAGACATAGTTGAGCGCGGCGGCGGCATAGGCGGCATTGTGAATGGCCGGCGACATGGAGTGCTCGACCGGGTTGCCAATGACGGCGCAGAGCGTCGTATGTGTGTCGAATGTCATGAGAGTCCTTCGCGAATGGCGCGGCGCAGGATTCGTTCCTGGCTGCGCTTACGGCCCTAAAGGGCAGATTCGGGGCCGGGCTAGCCCGGCGGCCACGAAAGCGGGCGTCCACCCAGGATATGCAGGTGCAAGTGAAATACGGACTGCCCGGCCCCCGCGCCATTGTTGATGACATAGCGCCAGCCCGAATCTTCCAGGCCTTCGTTTTTGGCGATGCGATTGGCCACAAGCAGCATGCGGCCAAGCAGTTCGGCATCGGCTTCCGTCGCATCAGCGATCATCGGAATCGGCTTGCGCGGAATGACGAGAATGTGGGTCGGCGCTCCTGGGTTGATGTCGCGAAAGGCATAGAAATCGCCGTCTGAATACACTTCGTCTGAGGGCAACTCTCCCTTGAGAATTTTCATGAAGATGGTGTCTTCGGACATGATGACCGGCTCCCGCGTGATCCCTGCTGGCATACGATACCGAATGGCTTTGGAACGGCGCAAAGCGCCCGGAGCGGCGAGATAGATGCAAAGGCGGAACATCACGGTGCTGCTGGCCCTTGCCTTGTTGCTGAGCACGGGCTGCATGCATCTTCAGAAGATGACCCGGCCCGCTGGCCAGACCTTCGACTCCGCGGGGTGCCCGGTGCACTTCAGCGAGTATGGGGATGGGCCGCCTGTGGTCTTGCTGCACGGCTTCGCCGCGAATGGTACGTTGAATTGGAAACGCACCGGCGTGGTCAAGGCGTTGCGAGATGACTTCCGGGTCATCGTGCCCGATCTTCGGGGACACGGCCTAAGCTGCAAGCCGCACGAAACCGCTGCTTACGGCCGCGAAATGGCGCATGATGTCATCCGCTTGATGGACCACTTGGACCTTAAATCGGCACATGTCGCCGGGTACTCCCTGGGCGGGCACATCACCCTTGCGCTGGCGGCGGCGCATCCGGAGCGCCTTCGCAGCGCCGTCATCATCGCTGCCGGCTGGGAGCGCGAGCCCGCGGGGGAAGGCCCGCTTCACGCGTCCAGGCTCATCCGCGTGCTGCGCGACCCAAATCCGTTTGCCGTTCTGACGAAGTATGAAGGCGCCGGATTCGAGACCGTGCTCGTAAGTGTATTGTTGCGCCTCGGCCGAGATGAGCAGGCGATGGCGGCCGTGTTGGATGGCGCAAACGAGTTGACTGTTCCGGAGGAAGGTCTGCGCCGCCTGGAACTTCCGATGCAGATCATCATTGGGACGGACGACCCGCTGTACGGCCGGGCCCAGGCGCTGTATGAACGCGTACCGCACGCGCAATGGACCGCGATTGACGGCGCCGGCCATATCGGCACGCCGCTTGCCGCGGAGATGCGGCAGGCGCTCGACGCGTTTCTGAGCGGCCAACATAGCGGAACGGCTTCGCGCTGATTTTCTGAAACGTGTTGCAAAGATTTTCAATCTGTTTTATGGTGGCTGGCGCGTTGGCATTGGCCGGCCGCTCGTTTGCGGCCCGCTCAACCCGAAGGAAGCTTATTCCATATGGCGAAGTATCCGAAAGCATGCGTTATTGGCGCGGGGCCGAGCGGGCTTACCGTGTCGAAAGCCTTAAGGGAAAAGGGCATCCCGTTCGACTGCTTCGAGAAGTCGGATGAGGTCGGCGGCGTTTGGTATTTCAACAATCCGACGGGCGACTCGGCGGCGTATAAGACGCTGCACATCAACACGTCTAAGGTGAAGATGCAGTTTTCGGATTTCCCGATGCCGGAGGAGTGGCCGAATTTCACGCGGCACGACATGGTGTGGGCGTACTTCAAGATGTACGCGGACCACTTTGGGCTGCGTGAGCATGTGACGTTCAACACGGCT
>CAZLBS010000348.1:0-4638 GCA_964557505.1 uncultured Nitrospiraceae bacterium
CGATGCGGCCTGAGCCGGAGGAGCCGTTCGTGCAGGAACGCAAGCGGCTGATCGAGAGCATGGAGCGATTTGTGGATGCGTTGGAACAGGACCCGGACCGCCGGGTGCTGTCAAAGCTGGCGGGCAATCTGCCGCTGCACAAGTGGGCGCATGTGCACGGGGTTCATCATCAGCATCACTACCGTCAGTTTGGTTTGGAAGATTAGCGCTCATCTGAGGGGAGCAGGGGCATGAGGCGGTTAGGACTTTCGGTTTTGTTGGTGCTGGTTTCGGGCGGCGCGGCGGCGCAGCATGACCTCATTGTCGCGGCCGACGGCAGCGGCGACGCAACGTCCATCAGCGAGGCGCTCGCGATGCGGCGGGAGATTCGTGCTCAGGAGCGCAATGAGGCCGAGTGGATTCACCGAATTCTTGTGCGCGAGGGCGTCTACTTTCTGGATGCGCCCATTACGCTTACGCCCGATGACTCTGGGACGCCCGGCCAGCCGCTTACGATCCGCGCGTATGAATCTCCACGCAACGCCGTTGTCTTGAGCGGGGGCGTTCCCGTGACGGAATGGACGGAACGGGACGGCATGTGGGCCGCCGACTTTCCGCCCGCAGATATGGAGACGTGGCGTCCGAATTCTCTTTGGGTAAATGGCGAACACCGCCGCCCCGCGCGCATTCCGAATGATGGCTACTTGAAGACGGCGGGCAAAGCGGATGGCGCGGCTGATGGCAGCGGCGAATTGACCGAGACGGCCTACACGGCATTCAAGTTTTCCGAGGGCGACATCGATCCGGCCTGGAAGAACCTTAATGACGTCCTGATCGTGGCAATGCATTCGTGGGACACGACCCATTTCTACATCGACCGTATCGACACGGAGACGAACACCGCACACTTCACGGGGCGGGCCTATTGGAACTTCGAGCGTTGGGGACCCGAACAGCGCTACTTTGTCGAGCATGTTTACGAAGGGCTCGACGCGCCGGGCGAGTGGTACTTTGATGAAGCGGCCCGCAAGCTCTACTACATCCCCAAGGAAGGCGAGACGCCTGAGGACACCGAGGTCATCGTGCCTCGGCTGCGCAATATCTTTCGCTTCGAGGGCGATGCCGAGAACGCTCGGCATGCCGAGCACGTGCGCATTGGATGGCTTTCCATGCGCCACACGAATCACGAGTTGCCAGCGGAGGGCTTATCGAATCAACAGGCCGCCCACAGCGTGGAAGGCGCCATTCAGGGCGATTCCGCCCGCTTCATCTCCATTCACGATAACAGCATTTCTCGCTGCGGGACGTATGGCATCTGGTTTAACGCGGACTGCGAGCGCATTACGATTGCCGGCAACCGGGTGACGCGGATGGGCGCAGGAGGCATTCGCGTTGGAGCCATGGGGTCGACAAACACTTTCCGCAATACCATCATGAACAATTGGATTCATGACCTCGGCTATGTCTATCCGGCAGCGACCGGCGTTTGGATCGGCCGCTCGTCATACAACCTCGTAGCAAATAATCATATTCACGATTTGTACTACACCGGCATCAGCGTGGGCTGGCAATGGGGCTATCAGCCGGCGACAGCGCACAACAATGTGATTGAGTATAACCGGGTGCACGATCTCGGCAAGGGCGTGCTGAGCGACATGGGGGGCATCTATACGCTGGGGGCCGCCCCGGGCACGTGGATTCATCACAACATTTTTCACGACATCGAGAGCTACGATTATGGCGGCTGGGGCATCTACCCGGACGAAGGCTCGTCGCAACTCCTTATCGAAAACAACATCGCCTACAACACCAAGACGGGCGGATTTCATCAGCATTATGGTGAGGACAACACGGTTCGGAACAACATCTTCGCTTACTCGAAGAACGCCCAAATCATGCGGACGCGCGAGGAGGAGCACAACAGCTTTACGTTCGAACGCAACATCGTGCTGTATGACAATGGCGAATTGCTGGGCAGCAATTGGTCGAATGACAACTTTGCGATGAACCATAATTTGTATTGGGACGAGTCTGGCGAGCGGGTGATGTTCAAGGGCGCGCGGCTCGAGAAGTGGCAAGAACGCGGGCATGACGCGGAATCCATCATCGCGGACCCAAAGCTGGGCGACCTTCGCGCGGGCGACTATTCCATCGCTTCGGACTCGCCCGCGATTACTGAACTGGGCTTCGAGCCGATTGACACACGCAACATCGGCCTCCTGCTACACGACAAAAAGCGGTGGGAAAGACTCGATGGCGTGCGGCTGCAAGAGTTGCCGGGCTGGCCGTCAGGCGCTGCGCGGTAAGGCGGGGCCGTTCTGCCATTCGGGCGACGCGTAGACCATGCGGCCATTCTCTTTCCACGATGCGATAGGGCCGCCGGTGTATGGGCAGTGGTCTTGCTTGTAGACAAAGTACCGGCGGCCCTTTTTCGCCAGGCCGGCGTCCGCGAGGTCTACGGTCAAAATCTTGTTGCGGCGGACGGCGGCGGGCATCCACTCGGCGAGGCGCTGCCATAACCGCAGCAGGGTCTCTTCATCAATGTCGCAGCCACGCGTGGCGGGGTCGACGCGTTCGGCGAACAGCACTTCGGCGCGATAGATGTTGCCGACGCCGGCGATGATCTTCTGGTCCATAAGAATGGCCCCGATGCGGCGTTTGCTTTTTTGCGCCGCTGCCACGAAACGCATGGGGTCGGCATCGCCGCGCAATGGGTCTGGGCCAAGGCGTGCGAGAATGGCCCCCTTCTCCGCAAGCGAAACAAGATGGCACTGATTGGGCCCGGTCAGATCGAGCGTGTGCGTTTCGCCGAGGAAGCGCACGCGGCAGCTCTCGCGCGGGCCGGGCGGCGGGTTCTTCCAGATGCGAAAGCGCCCGGCGAGCCCGAGGTGCACGTGCAGAATCAGGTGGCGGCCAAACTCATAGAAGAGGTGTTTGCCGTGCGCCTCGATGGCGTGCAGCGTTTTGTTGTCGAGCTTCCGGGCTTCCTCAGCGAAGCGCCCTTGCGGCGACGCGGCACGCAGCTTCTTCCCTTGGAAGCGGCGCGCTTGCTGCCGCGCGTGGCGGTGAACCTGCGGACCTTCAGGCATGGGGCGGCTTAGCCGAGCCCGTAATGGCTCATCTCCTTGACGAGCTGTTCGTCATCAACGATGGGAAAGCGTTGCGGATAAATGATGAACTCGACATGGCCATCCATGTAGAGCACGTTGCTTCCGCCTGGCAGGTGGTTGAAGGCGGCATTGCCCGCTTCATTGTCGTCGAATTCGCTGCTTCCGATGCCGTCCCATAGCACGGGAATCGATGACTGCGACGCCACGGCGCCGGCTGGACTGTTGATGTCTGTCGTGAGGAAACGCTCGATGCCCTCGCGCAGCTGAAAGAGGCGGTCACTGCCGCTATTCCCTGTTGCCTCGGGGGGCGCGGGCACCCAGGGCGGCCATGCCGCGGGGCCCTCGAGCGCGAGGTCCTGGCCATAGTCTTTGACATTGACCGTGCCCACGCCGAGGATTTCGGTATCGCCCTCGATGGCGCTTATGGTGGTGGCCCCCCAATGGCCATAATACTCGGGCACGGAGCGCATGAGATAGCCTTTGTAGATATAGCTGCGGTTCAGGATGCCGCTTGCAAAGTATTCGAACGACACGCGGTCTCCTGCTTCGCGCGCTTCCTCGAGCATCTCGTCAAGGGTGCGGCCTTCGGGCACCCGTGCCAGCACACTGCGCCAGCCGACATCGACGCCCGGGTCGGAGGGGCACTGGGCGATGCCGAGGTCTGTAATGTATCCCGGATAGACGCTGGATGCGGCGGGGGAGTTCCAGAGCGGGGAGCTGCGCAGGTCGGCCCGGACTGAGCCATACGGAGCTAAGGGCGGAAAGCGTTCGCCGCGGCTTTCGTTCGCGTACATCTTAAAGCTGAGACCGAATTGCTTGAGATTGTTCTGGCAGGATGCCCGGCGGGCCGCCTCTCGTGCGCGCGAGAGTGCTGGCAATAGCACGGCCGCGAGGATGCCGATGATGGCGATGACGACGAGCAGTTCGATCAGGGTAAAGCCGCGTGAGGATTGATGTTGCATATTGCCTTTCTCTCGGCGTTGCAGGCGTTGCGGACTGGGGGGACGAAACGCGCTGTTACGGCGCCTTATTCCGCGATGCCCGATTTCACGACATTGGTATCGCGGCAGAGCACGGCGGCGAGGTCGACCTGGGGCAGACCTGGCGTCGTGGTGACAATCTCCTGCGTACCGTCGGCATGTTGCAGAAAGGTGTCTTCGGATTTCACGCCGGGGGCGGATGGATTCCATGCAAAGGCCTGCGAGAAGGCGACATCTCCCCCAGCCGCTTTGGCCGCTGCCTCGGCGTAGTGGCCGGGTAGAATGGGAAAGGCTTCGCCCGGCGCGCCCTTGGCTGTTCGAGCGCTGTATCCGGCCGTGCCGCCTTGGTGGTGGTTGTGCCACTCGGTCTGCGCAAAGCCATGGCGCGGATACGCCTCGATGGCTTCCTCGAAGACCTCTCCGAGCGTTCGGTCTGGCGCGGTCGCCTCTTGAAAGCTGGCATCAACGGCGCAGATCCGGACGTACGCGCCGTCAATGCCTTCCGGCAACGCACCCACTCGTTTGAAGCGGGTGATCGAGCAGACCAAGCCCTCGCGTTCGAAGCAGCC
>CAZLBS010000349.1:0-812 GCA_964557505.1 uncultured Nitrospiraceae bacterium
GTTTGCGCTTCCCTGGGCAACCGCCCAAGCGTCTGCGCCAAGCGCCTCTTCAGGCGAGGGTTCGGCCATCCCGGCAGCTGACGCGAAGAAAAGCAAGACCATCAGCAATGGGGCCAAACCGGTGCGTACCAAGCCAGTGCGGACGTGCCGAAACGCGTGGGAGCTTCCTTCAAACAATCGGGCTTCCCTCTCGAATAGTCTTCCATGCATGCAGTTTGCGTCGCTGCGCCGCGCCCTGCGGGAGCGCGCCTCAATAGGCGAGTGTATCGGCGTGAACGGGTGCAGTCAATCAGCCCCGCGGCCCCAGCCCTCTAGCGGAGAGCAGGCGCTGGCTGCGTCAAGAAAGGGTCGCGGCACTCGATGGTTTGCTCCCGCCCCGGACCCACGCTCACCAGCGATACGGGCACCCCGATAAGTTCCGATATCCGGTTGAAGTACGCCTGCGCCGCTTCCGGCAACGCATCCCAACTCGTCAACCCTGAAATGTCGCTGCCCCAGCCCGGCATGGTTTCATACACCGGAACAAGCCGCTCCAACTCATGAATATGATTTGGGAAGATTTCAGTGCGCGCGCCATCCAACTCGTAAGCCGTGCACAGCTTGATTTCCTCGAACGCCCCCAGCACATCGCCCTTTGTGACCACGAGGCCCGTAACGCCGTTCAACTGCACGGCCCGGCGCAGTTGCACGCAGTCTATCCAGCCGCACCGGCGCGGCCGTCCCGTCGTCGCGCCAAATTCGTGGCCTTCCTGCCGCAGGCGCTCGCCCGTTTCATCGTGCAGTTCGGTCGGGAAGGGACCCTCGCCAACCCG
>CAZLBS010000349.1:822-2613 GCA_964557505.1 uncultured Nitrospiraceae bacterium
GCCTTGATGACCCCCAGCACGCCCGCCACATCGCCCGGGCCAATGCCCGCCCCCGCGCAGGCCCCGCCCGAAAGCGTCGTCGAACTCGTCACAAACGGAAACGTGCCGTGGTCGATATCCAGCATGCACCCTTGCGCGCCTTCACACAGCACCCGCTTTCCTGCCCGCAAAGCTTCGTGAATCATCACGACGCCATCGGTTACGAAAGGGCGAAGGCGGGCGGCAAAATCGCTGTACTCGGCATAGACCGCTGCTTCATCCAAGGCCTCTTCATCGAAGATTTCCGTCAGCAGCCGGTTCTTGTACGCGAGCACCGCGCTAAGCTTTTCCCGGAAGCGCTCCGGATCAGTCAGATCGCCCAGCCGAATGCCGAAACGGTCTGCCTTATCCGCATACGCCGGGCCGATGCCGCGCCCCGTCGTACCAATGCGCATCTTCCCGCGAAACGCCTCCTGGGCGCGGTCGAGCACCTTGTGATACGGCATGATTACATGCGCGCTTTCCGAAATGTATAAACGCTCGTGAAGGTTTACGCCCGCGGCTTCGAGATTGTCGAGTTCCTCAATGAGCACCCCGGGGTCGATCACTGTGCCGTTGCCGATGATGCATTGCGTCTGCTCGTGGAGGATGCCGCTTGGAATGAGGTGCAACACGGTTTGCTTGCCGCCAACGACGACCGTATGGCCCGCGTTGTTGCCGCCCTGATGACGCACCACCAGGCCGGTATGGCGCGTCAAATAGTCGACGATTTTGCCCTTGCCCTCGTCGCCCCACTGCATTCCTACGATGACATGTACGGACATAAGTACCTTGTCCTGGGAGTGTGCCCGGGCCGTGCGGCCCGGCCGGTTCGGTGTGCGCGCCCGCGGGCAGCCCCAGCCCAAGGCCGCCGCAGGGGCAATTCTACTGGCTGCCGCCGCCCCGAAGCTGGTTCGGGTCGATCCCCGCTTGGCTCATGGCCTGCTGCTGCACCTGCTGCGCCCGCATGACATACACCTGCTGCAACTCGTTGACCGCCTGCGTAAGCTCAGCGGCCTCCTCGGCTGTGAGGTTGCCCTGCGTCTTTTCTTTCAACGCCTGCAGCATGTCGATGACATAGCGCGCCCCTGCCAGGTCAACCTGCACTTGTTGCGCGCCCTGCTGTGCTATAACGCCCAGGGCAAACATGGCCTGGGTGGCCAAACTGCCCACCAGCGCCATGAAGGGCGATAGGTCGTCCGCGTCTGGGCCGGCAGCGGCGGCGGATTGCGGGCTTGCCGGGGCGCCGCCAGCAGGGCCAAGGGATGCGCCGCCAAGGGGCGAAGCGGCGTCTGCCCGCGCGCTAGCCTGCTCCTGCCCGCGCTTGGAGGCCTCTTCCTTCTCCCGCTGGACCTGCGCCTTCCAGCCCTCGTCGATGATGATTTTGCGTTCGTCGTCCGCCATTCCGCCATTCCTGGTTGGGCCGCACGTCCTTGCTGCGCGAGGCCGCTTCACTTACAAGCAGCCGAATGCCGCGCCCGCTCACGAAATCGTTCTCGCTGCCTGCGGGCGCGGCATGTAAGCCTACGCCAAACTACTTGTTCTTATGGCGATTTGCGCGGCGCCGCTTCTTGCGCTTGTGCTTGTTGATCTTCGCGCGGCGTGCTTTTCTTCCGCCTGCCATGCATGCTCTCCTTCAGTTGCGTTGCTAAGCCACCAGGGCCGCCCGGCCTATGGGCTAATCGATGAGCCACTGCCCGTCATTCGCTTCATAGTCCCAAAGCTCTTCAGGCTTGAAATACAAATCAATTTCACGCTTCGCCGTCTCAGCGC
>CAZLBS010000349.1:2623-4638 GCA_964557505.1 uncultured Nitrospiraceae bacterium
TGTCTGACGCATGCACGAGATTGCACTGCACCGTCATGCCGAAATCGCCGCGAATCGTCCCAAGGTCCGCGTTTAGGCTGTTCGTCGCGCCGTTCAGCTTGCGCACCGCTTCAATCGCGTTTGGCCCCTCCAGCACCAGCTGAATGGTCGGGCCAGAGGTAATGAAATCCACCAAGCCGCCGTAAAAAGGCCGCTCGCGGTGCTCGGCATAGTGCTCTTCCGCCAACGCCCGCGGCACGATCTGCATCTTGAGCCCTGCGATCTTAAGGCCCTTTTGTTCGTAGCGCTTGATGACTTCACCCGCAAGCCGCCGCCCGAAAGCATCCGGCTTGATCATTGCAAATGTACGTTCCGCCGTCATAATCAGCCTGTGCCATTCCTCTGCTTGACGCCGCCAGCCCACGTTCCACGCCGGTGCGGCGCCTCGTGCTCCACTCCCCCCCGAAGAAACGAGACGGCATAGCGCATCAAGCCCTACGATTCAACCCGCCCGCGAAAGCCTGCCGTTCCGCGACAGACCGGCCCAATAGCATACTAAATGGCTTGCGTCCATGCAAGGGGCACGCTTCAAGTTTGTCACGACTCGATAGAAATGTCCCCTTCCTTAACGCAATAAGGATGTGCCCCGTGCTTTGCGTGCGCAAACGCTAAGCGCCGCTGCAGTCTTGCGGAAGGGCCGTTAAGGGCGGGGCGGACTGCCGCGCCCTTGTCAACAATTTACGCTTGCGTCCGGCCCCGGGCTGGCAGTATGGTAAAACCAAGTGCAGGATGGTAGCGCCTGCACCGGTGGAGGCCCAGGCCCGCGCCCTATGCAAAAACTTGTGCTCACATGCGAACGTTGCGGTCAGCGCATGCAAGTCCCGCGTTCGGCGATTGGCCGTTCGGGGGTGTGCCCCTCCTGCGGCATGCACCTGCGCATCACCGCCCAAAACACCGAAACGGCGTCGCGCGAAAAGCGAGGGCGCTTTTTCAGCGCGGGCGGACGCTGGTGGGGCGGCCCCGCCGGCGCTCCTACCGAAGATGCCAAACGCCGCTTCGGCGCGGCAGTAGACCGGTTCTACGCGGGGCATATCGCTGAGGCCCTGGCCGTGTTCGACAGCCTCGCACAGGAATATCCCGGCAACCCCGACATAGAAGCAGCGCGAGAGCAATGCCGCAGCGCTCTTGCCAAAAAACACCCGCGCGCCCTCGAGCATGGGCCAAGTACAGGGCAACTCCCAGAAGGAGCGGCGCTAGACGAGGCCACCGTGCGGCGCGTGGTGCTCGAAAAGCTGCTGCACGGCCGCACCGAGGAGATACAACTGCAGGCAGCGAGCATTGCCTGCACCCTGCTAGGCCTCGGAAGCGGCGCATCCCGCAACGCAGACGCTGCAGCCGTGCATCACGAAGGACATGGCCACGCTCCAGAAGACGAAAGCGGCCCCGCCCAAGCGCGCGCGCCAGAAGAAGAGGCTTCCGAAAGCGCCACAGAAAACGCGCATTCATCCGAAGTCAGCGCCGGAGACGAGGCCAACTCCGCATCGCCAGCATCCCCCCAAGAAGCGGCCGATGCCCCTGGCGGGCCCGGCGTCTATGCCCCGCCGCCCTCCAATGGCCGCAAAGCGCGCACGGCAAGCCAGAAGCACTCTCCTGAGCCAGGCGGCATCTACGACCTCTAACCGGCGTGCGCACGCCCGGGCGCGCGTGCCGCAGGAATGCCGGCATGGCCTCAGACAGCGCCCCATGCCCGTCTCGCCAACCCGCCAGATACCCAACAGGCAAGGCTAGGCCGCCGAGCCAATCACCCCGCGCTCTTGCAAACTGACCCAGCGCTGATCGCCCAGAATGACGTGATCAAGAAAGCGTATGCCGAGAATGGCGGCCGCCTCGGCCAAACGCTCCGTAACGCGAATATCGGCCGTGCTCGGCTCCGGGTTGCCGCTCGGGTGGTTGTGACACACCAGCACCGCGCTCGCGCCCTCTCGTACGGCTTGCCGAAAGACATCGCGCGGCGCACAGACAGTGCCGTCTAGCCC
>CAZLBS010000350.1:0-4634 GCA_964557505.1 uncultured Nitrospiraceae bacterium
TCCTAAACGGCAAGACGATACCGCGCCCGGTAAGATCTTAGATGGCTTGATGCGCCTATGGTAGGCGGTACCATCGTTGCTATGGTATACTCCCGATTTCGTGGCCGCAAAAGTCACACGACGGAGGAGGGCCTGCCCCGCAGGGGCAGAGGCGTAAGCGCTGTAAATCATCACCGTGGGGGAGAGGATATCCAATGCGCGCTTTCTTTTCTTGCTTGATGGCCGTGTTGCTCATGCTGGGAGTCACGGCTTGTTTCCCAAGTCAGCCGGCAGAAGACCAACAGGCCGGTCAACAAACTGGCGCCGAATCCGCGGATGTTGCGGATGCTGGCGAAGCGCCCGCGGACGGCGCCATGGCAGAGAGCACCGAAGCCGATACGGCTGCACCTGACGAAGGATCCGCGCCAGCGGCCGAAGCAGAAAACGAGCCCACGCAAGTGGCATCGGTCGACCCTGGCCAGCAAACTCCAGGAGCGCAGCCGGGCGCCGCGGGCGAGGCGCAAGAGCAAGCCGCGCAATCGCTGCCGCCCGGCCTCATGGTGCCGCCCGCTATGCGCGAGGCTGACGCCTCCCTGCTGCTTCAAGAATGGCAACTGCTGGCCATGACTCCCGAAAAATCGGTGAGCAATCCGATGGCCGCGCAACTCGGCGCCGCCATGGTCATGAAGGGGGAAGAAGCCGTCCAACCCTTGTTTCAGGCTCTCAAGGAGCGCTCGGTCGACCCGCAAGTGAAGCGGCTCGTGCTCGTCACATTGCGTCAGGTGGTGTCGAACGAACATCTGCCTGCCCTGAAAGATGTCGTCGACAGCGATGTCGAAGGGACTGGACGCGCTGTCGCGGCGTTCCTCATCGGCAGCATTCAGTCGGATGAGGCCACGGAAGTGCTCGAAACGTTGGTGGACGATCCTGAATCTCGGGTCGCCGTCACGGCCGAAGTGGCCCTGCTGTACCGGCAGCCTGACAAGTATGCAACCACCTTGGTTGAAAGGGCCATCGACCCGGAAACCGATGAGCGGCAGCGCGAAGAAATTATCTCGAATCTGACCGCGCTCGATAACCCTATCATTATCGGCGATTTGCTGACCCTGGCATCGAGCAGCGAGATGCAAATGCGCCACAGGGTCCTTGCCGTCGACGCAATCGGACGCTTGGGCGGCCCAGACGTCATTCCTGAATTGAAGGCCCTTGAGGACGATCCCGAGTTTGGACAAAACGGCGCCATTTTCTGGGCTATCGAAAACATCGAGCAGCGCTCCGCACAAGCGGATTCGTAAGGGCAGGGCCGTGGGATTCGGCATGCAGCCGTCCCGCGATGCCTGCTAAGGCGATGTGTAGTCCGGGCAGCATGGCATGCGCTTTAATCGTCAAGGATGAAGCGGCCATGCTGCCCGGTTGTCTTGAGGCCATCCAGCCGCTTGCAGCGGAAATCGTGGTCGTCGATACGGGAAGTACCGACGCCACGCCCCGCATTGCCGGGGCCGCAGGCGCTCAGGTTTATCATCATGCCTGGCAAGGCAGCTTTTCAGCCGCCCGCAACGCCGCGCTCGCTGCATGCGGCGCCGACTGGATCTTCGTGCTCGATGCCGACGAACGCATCGCCCCGGAAGACCTGGACACCCTGCGCGCGCTGTGCACGGGGGAGAGCGCGTACCGCTTCGTGACGCGCAACTACACCCGCAACGAGGAACGTGCCGAGCGCGTTGCCGCCGTGCCGGGCGACCCGATGGCCAGGGGGTATCCCGCATGGTTTCCCAGCCGCAAGGTGCGCCTCTTTCCAAACCGCCCGGACATTCGTTTTGAAGGACCGGTTCACGAATTGGTCGAGCCATCAGTCAGAGCATTGGGCATGTCCATACAAGACGCGCCGGTGCCTGTGCACCATTACCCGGAAGAGAAGGGCGAAGCGGCCCGCAAGGCAAAAGCCGAGCTGTACCTGCAACTTGCCCTTGAGAAAGTGAAGGCAACCCGCGGCAGTGCGCAGGCCTACCTCGAACTGGGCCATCAATACGTCGAAGCCGGCAGCCACCCTCAGGCCGCGGCGGCATACCGCGAGGCTCTCAAGCGGGACCAGACCATCGCTGAAGGATGGCGCAATCTCGCGGGCGTGCTGCATCACATGGGCCGCCATGACGACGCCTACAAGGCCGCCATTCTGGCCACGCGCATCGACGCGGCAAGCCCCGATGCCTGGCGGAATCTCGGCGTCATCTGTGTGGCCCGGGGAGACGGCGAGGCAGCGCTGCAATCCTTCCAACGCGCCGAGAATCTTGATCCGGACTGGCCTGATGCGCAACGCTATATGGACGCCGCCCGGCAATTGGGCCCACCTTAACGGTCCAAGGCATGCTCAGAGACAGGGGAATTTTGCACGCTTCCCGCATGTCTGCTGTCATGCACTATAGGCATCGTCCACGCAAGCGGGGAGACATGATCATGCCTTCTTGGTTTTCGAAGGTATTCAAGAATAAGCCCAAGGAATCGCCCGAAGCGGTGCGCGAGGAAATCGAGCGCAAGAATCCGCCCTTATTCGACGACGGCGAAGACCCCTACGGAGATGATGACGACGAGGCGCCGCCCGTGCGTGCGCAGGCGCGGGCCGTCATCGAACTCGAAGTCATCGAAGACGACCTTGAAGAGGCGTTTCAGGCGGCCGGACCGAGCGATGATATTCGCATCAAGGCCGCTGTGGCCCCCGACATGATGTCGTGCCGCTTTATGGTGGATCGGCCCGTTTTCGAAGGCTACTCCCTATACGCCCACAGCCCTGAAACGGCCGAAGAAGCGTCGCCCTTGGCCGCGGAGATCTTCAAGATCGAAGGCGTTTCGCAAGTCGAAATCTATCACATGAATGTGACCGTTACCCGGGCAGGACGCATGGGCGCTGACTGGAAGGCGATGGCAACCGCCATAGGCCGGATCATCCGGGAGCACCTGCAGTCGGGCAAACCCGTCGTAACCGAGTCATTTCTCGACAATCTGCCGCCTGAAGCGGAAATCGCCGAGCGCTTGCAGAAAGTGATTGAACTCGACATCAACCCCGGCATTGCAGCGCACAGCGGCGAAATTGCTCTCAACCGCGTGGAAGGCAACACGGTGTTCATCCGGATGATGGGCGGCTGCCAAGGCTGCGCGGCCAGCGATATCACCCTCAAGATTGGCATCCATCAGGGATTCCGCGACGCCGTGCCGCAAGTCGGTGCTATCTTGGACGAGACAGATCACAGCGCTGGAACGAATCCCTTCTATAAGACGCTGCCAGCGGGAATGTCCGCCGATGCCTAAGCTCAGTTCGTTCTACGTGGAAATCAAGACCGGCGAGAATGGCCGCGACGACCAGCCGACCTTCGTGATCAATGGGTTCGAGTTGCCTTTCGATCAGCCGGAAGGAAGCTGCGGGCCGGGCGAGACCTTTACAGCCACCGGCAATCCCGCAAGCTTTGCGCACTCGCTCCATCTCATCGGCCCGAAGGACGGCGACTGGGATGTCGATGAACTGAAGATTACCTACTTTGGCGAAGGGGACGAGCCCTATTCGTTCCGCTTCAAGCCGTTTACGTTAACCAGCGATACGAACGCGAATATCTGGCGCGCGAAACCGGCGCCCGCGTTCGACGTGTAACCACCTAAACGAAAGGGGATTGTTATGGCAACCGAAGATCTCGCAGGAAAAAGTTGCGTGCCTTGCAAGGGAGGCGTGCCGCCGTTGAAGGGGCATGACCTGGTCAAGCTCCAAAACGAGCTTGGCCGCGGCTGGCATGTCGTCGACGAGCATCACTTGGAAAAAGAGTACACCTTCGACGACTGGGCCCAGGCCATGGCCTTCGCCAACCGCGTCTCCGATGTCGCCGAAGAGCAGAATCACCACCCGGACGTATACATCACCTACGGCAAAGTCGCCGTCAAAATCTGGACCCACAAGATTGACGGGTTGACCGAGAGCGATTTCATCTTCGCGGCGAAATGCGAAGAGGCGCTCACGGCCGCCTAAGCACGCGATGCCCTGCAGCGACGTAACCGAGTGCATCTCGGTAGTGGTAGGTCCCGGCGACCTCTTGGCCGATTACCAGTTTCAAAAACGCACTTGCGGCCAAGGGGTCGGGGCCGGCCGGCTCCTCGAAGAGATCCTGCTCGGCAGGACCGTGGACGACGTGCTCGACTACGATGCCGAGCGTTTTCTTTCCGAGCATCCCGTTGACGGCGGCCTGGAAGAATTTCTCATGCTCAAGCATCTCTTCGCCGTGCAAAGCGCCCTCGAAGTGCTCACGGGAAAAGAGCCTGGAAGCGCGGGCGATCCCTGCGCAGCCGCCGCCATCACCTATGAACCCAGCGGCGAGATCATCATCAGCGCCCAAATCGCCGTCGATCTTATGACCGAGAAAATCAAAAGTTGCGGCGGCTGCAAAGGCTGCGGCAAGAGCAAAAAGCCCGTCTTTCACTAACCGCCCATCGGGCCGCGCATTCGGCGGCAGTTGTCCAATCCGCGCTTGAATGCGGCCTCACTTAAAGTAGCCGAGCGCCTCGAGGTTCTCACGCTCCTCGGCGGTGATTTCCTCGAGCTGATCGGCCATGCTTGCTTCGCCCAGTATCGCCTGTTGCTTGGCGGCGAGGTTCTTGTGCATGAGGTCGCGCGGCGC
>CAZLBS010000351.1:0-4623 GCA_964557505.1 uncultured Nitrospiraceae bacterium
GAGCCGCTGCAGCCGCGTGAGTCCGCCCGGCGGGTCGAGCGGGGGCAGATGTTGGGGAACGCGCGCAGCCGCGGCACTGGCCAGGAACAGCATGGCGGCGAAGGCAACGGCAAGCGTGATAGGGCCTGTGAGCCCGAAGCGGCTGCCCATGAGAACGCTTGCGGCTCCAGCGGCGCCAAAACAGACCGCAATGGCGATTTCGAGCACGCGGTCCATTAGGATCCACGCGCCTGCCTTCTCGCTGCGCATCGACTTGAACAGCAACGGGGAGAACTCGCCTACCCGTCCAGGCGACCAGTCGCCCGCGGCTTTCGACAGAAAGAAAATGGCGCTCGCGCTTGCTCCAGGTCCGAGCACATAGCGCCACTTCAGAACGCGGAGGGACAGGGCGGCCGCAAGGCAACCAGCCGCCGCGCATACATGCAGCGGGTCCAACTGGAACAGCTGCCCGCTAATGCGCTGCCAGCCGATGAGACTCCCCGCCGTGACAAACACCGCCAGCGCCACGCCGGCAACGATGACGGCACGCAGCCACAGAGGAAGCTTCATGAGCATTTGCTTCATGCCGGCTTGACGGCCCGCAGCCGGTAGTGAATCTCATCGAAGCCAAACGGCTGAAAGCGCTCCATGACCTGCTTCCACAAGGTACTGCCATTGAAGAGGCCGTTGATGGGCAGGCGGCTCAGCCAAGGCACGGTCTGCAAGTTGTGATGAAAGAACAACAGTTCCTCCGTTTCGATCCGGAAGCGGGCGTGGCCGTAGCGTTCTCCATTGAAGCTGCCTTCGACCGAGTACACGTCAAAGGTGCCAACCCCAAAGAAGTTGTAGTGCGTCACGTGCTTGAACGCCCACATGCCTGAATAATGCGGCACATAAATTTCGACGATGCCGCTGGGCGCGCAGATGCGGTGCAGTTCATCGATGTACGCGAGGAAGGCTTCACGCGGCACATGCTCGAGGACATTGTCGAGCAAGACGAGTGCGGCGCTGTCGTCGCTGAACGGCAGGCCGGTTGCGAAATCGCAGTAGACATCCGCGGCTACTTGGCGGTTGCCATCGACATTGACCCAACCTTCGCGGTAATCCAACCCGCAGCCAAGATTGAGACGGATGCCGCGAGCCGCTATATCTTCCCCCTGCATGGCGACGAAGCGATCAAGAGCGCGGGCAGCGTTACCGAAGCAAACGCTTCGAACTGCGCTTCGTCAACCCGCGGCGGCCCGAACGGCTCCGGCGGCTCACTTCCGGCGGCTGCCATGTGCTCAGTACCGGCGGGGCGTTTTCCCATTCGGCGCGGGGCAGATTCATGCCCAGGGTCTTTTCGATGCCGTAGAGCGCTTCGTGCTCCTGCGGCGTCACGAAGGTAATGGCATCCCCCTCTGCCTCGGCACGCGCCGTGCGGCCTATCCGGTGGATATAGTCTTCCGGATTCTCCGGGATATCGTAATTGATGACATGGGTGATGCTGTCGATGTCGAGACCGCGCGCGGCAACATCGGTCGCAACCAAAAGACGCGACCGGCCTTCCTTAAAATTGCGCAGCGATTTGTCGCGTTGTTTCTGCGTGCGGTCGCCGTGGATTTCGTCGGCAGGATAGCCCTTGCGGTTCAACATCCGTGCGAGCTGCATGGTGCGGTCTTTGGTGCGCACAAAGATGACCGCCGAGTCCATCTGCGTCTCGTCGATGATGCGCATGAGGAGGTTGGTTTTGTCCTGCGCATATACGGGATACAGCAACTGCCGCACCTTATCGACCGGCTTCGATACGGCCCCGACGCTGATCTTCTCCGGCTCGTGCATGAACTGCGCGCACATGCGCTGAATCTCGTCTGGCCAGGTGGCCGAGCACATGATTGTCTGCCGCTCTTTCGGCAGATAGCGCATGATCGCCTTAATGTCCGGCAGAAAGCCCATGTCCAGCATGCGGTCGGCTTCGTCCAGACACAGCAGATCAAGCTCGGGAAACTTGATATTGCCGCGCTCGAGATGGTCGAGCAGCCGGCCCGGGGTCGCCACAATAATTTCGCGGCCATTTTTGAGCTTGTCGATTTGCTGATGAAAGCCCACGCCGCCGTAGATTGTCATGGCCCGAAGGTGCAAGGGGCGGCCAAATTTCGCGAGCACTTCATAGCCCTGCTGGGCGAGTTCGCGCGTGGGTGCAAGGACGAGCATGGCATTACGCTTGGCAGGCCCTTGGGCCATGCGCGACAAACCGGGCAGCCCAAAGGCCAGCGTTTTGCCCGTACCCGTTTGGGCAATGCCGATGCAGTCGCGCCCTTCTAAGGCAATGGGAATCATGCGCGCTTGAATGGGCGTCGGCTTTTCGAAACCCTCGGCATCAAGCGCGCTCAGCAGCCGCTCATCCAGGTCGAAGTCAGAAAATCGTACAGGCACTTCTTCGGCAGGTGCGGCTTCCGCTTCCGGAAGCGTTCGAATTTCAGGATCCATTTGTGCTCCAAGGGTAACGTTTCATTGGGAAGTGCTTGCATGACTTCCCGCTGCATGCCTAATGCTCAGCAGCATGCACAACGTGCCGTGTGTCAGTTATTTGCGACATAACCATACGCGCTTCGGGCCACGCGGATCAATAGACATGCGAGCGGCGGCCGCGTGCTTGCATGGCCCCCGGGCCAGGGGTACACTCGCTGAGCACAGGGCGGCGGCACGTTTACCCGAAACGTTTTCGGATTCGTTACGGAAGGACACAGACCATGAAGAGGCTCGTGATAAGCGGGATACTGTTTGCGATGACTGTTTCAGGGTCCGCACTGGCGGAAGAAGGCGCGGCTGAACCACTTGACGTGCTTGTTTTCACTAAGACATCTGGCTTTCAGCACAGCGTCACGAAGTGGGATGAGAATGGCGTCAGCTTGGTCGATGAAACCTTTCGATCCCTGGCGGAACAGAACAATTGGCGCATCACGGCGAGCAAAGACGGGGGCATGATTTCAACCAGCCGCCTGCAGGATTTTGATGTCGTCGTCTTTTATACGTCGGGCGATTTGACCGAAGAAGGCACGGACGGCTTCCCGCCGATGAGTGAAACCGGCGTGGATGAATTGATCGAATGGATCGAGAACGGGGGCGGGTTTGTGGCCACGCACTCGGCGAGCGACACGTTTCGCGAAACGGACGGCATCGTGCATCCATATATTGAATGCCTTGGCGGCGAATTCGCCGGGCATGGGCCGCAGTTCCGCGGCACAGTGCGCGTGACCAGCGAAGACCATCCCGCCATGCAGAGCGTGCCCCAAGGCTGGACCATCCACGAAGAGTGGTACGTGCATACCAATATCAATGAGCCGGTGCTGCATGTATGCGCGGTGCTCGAGCCCAACCGCATGCGCAGCAACAACGAGATGTACGAAGGCCCGGACATGCCCATCAAGTGGGTGCGCACGCTGGGCGAAGGCCGCATCTTCTACACGGCCATGGGCCACCGGGAAGACGTGTGGACCAACGACGTGTTCCAGGCGAATCTCGTCGATGCCGTGCACTGGGTATCCGGACAGGGCGTAACCGATGCCGCGCCAAACTTTGATGAGGCGGTTCCGAAGACAGTCGAAGAATCCTACAAGCGCGCTGTCGGACGGATCGGCCAGCGCCAGGCTGAGAAGCTGCAAGACGAGGCGGGCGAGTAGCCCTCCGATGGCCGGCCGCAGCAACACTAGCGTGTGGAGCTTTCGCCTTTCCGCGGCGGCGGGGCTGTTTGTCTTTTTGGTGCTCGCGGGCAATGCCGTGGCGACCTTCATTTTGATGGCGCCCAAGCACCGCCCGTTGCGCGAGTACGCCGCCATCGGCGGATTCCCTGCGGAAGAGGCGCGCACCACTTCGCTGGACGGCGTCGCGTTGGCCGCATCCTATGCGCCCTCCGATGGCAACAAGGCGGTCATTCTTCTCAGCGGCCTGACGCGACATCGAGCGCAGAACATGTCGAGGGCGGCCTTTTACCGCGACCGGGGTTACGCCGTCGTGGTGCCCGATGCGCGTGGAACGGGCCGCAGCGGCTGGGCGCTTTGCACTGTCGGTTGGCGGGAACGGCAAGACTTTATGGCTTGGTACGCGTTCTTGGAAGCACAGGGCTACACGCACATTGGCGCAGGCGGCATCTCGATGGGCGCGGCAACCGTGTGTTTTGCGGCGCCGGAACTATACGACCTTAAGTTTGTTGTGCTTGAGTCCAGCTATGACCGTCTGACGAACGCCCTCAACCGCAGACTCGACATGGCGTATGTCCCCCACGTGTTGTCTTGGCCCATGTATCCGATGTGGCGAACGCTCGCCGGGGCTTCGGCACACGTCATGGCGCCGGAATCATACATAACATTTCTGCGCTGCCCGGCACTCATCATGGCGGGCGACAGCGAACCTGAACTGCCTGTCGAGGATACGCAGCGGCTCTTCGACGCTTGCGGCTCAGACATGAAGCGCATGGTGCTCTTCGAGGGCGGGCGGCACGAGAATTTCTTTAAGGACAAATGGGGCGACAAGTATCCGCGCGAACTCGGCGCATTTCTCGACGAGGTCGAAGCGGGATGGCAAGATCCCCACGAAGCCCGTGTGGATGCTAGAGCCTATCCCAAAACCTCTTTGAGCAGCATGAGGGTACACCCGAAGTGCAAG
>CAZLBS010000352.1:0-4618 GCA_964557505.1 uncultured Nitrospiraceae bacterium
GTCCGCCACGCGCATACTGGGGATCCGCGGAACGAAGACTTCGCCGCCGTGCATGATTTCCGCGCACTGCAAAACGAAATCAACCGCCTGGCCGAGCGTGATCCAGAACCGCGTCATGCGGGCATCGGTGATGGTAATGCTGCCGTTGAGGCGTTGTTTGCGAAACAGGGGCACGACGCTGCCCCGGCTTCCCAGTACGTTGCCGTAGCGCACGCAACTGAAGCGGGTGCCGGGCCGCCGCGAATACGCGTTCCCCTGGACGAACAGCTTCTCCGCACAGAGTTTGGTCGCGCCATACAGGTTGACCGGGTTGACCGCCTTATCCGTGCTAAGGGCAATTACCTTCGGAACGCCCGCATCAATGGCCGCCTCAATCACATTTTCAGCGCCGGTGATATTGGTCTTCACGGCTTCGATGGGATTGTATTCACAGGCGGGCACCTGTTTGAGAGCCGCCGCATGGACCACCAGATCGACATCGCGCATCGCGCGGCGCAGGCGGCCGCGGTCGCGCACGTCGCCGATAAACCACCGCATGCACGGCGCGTCGAGGCCGGCCTCGCGCATCTCATGCTGCTTGAGTTCGTCCCGGCTGAACACAATGAGCCGTTCGGGTGCATGCCGGTGCAAAACCGTGCGCACGAATTCCTGCCCAAACGAGCCCGTGCCCCCAATAACGAGAATGCTCTTGCCGTCCATGGTATGCAGCTACGAAACCTCCGCATGGCGTTCAGTGTGCCACGGAAAATCTGGCATCAAAATGGTTCGGCCCGTCTCATGCAGGGCCGCGCCATGGTCGATGTAGAATGCAAGCAATTCGAAATCGCGAAACGTTTTGGCGATGCCCGGCATGCGGCTGATGATGCCTAAGACGAATCCCCCCTTCTTGAAGAGCCGTGCCGGCACCTCGCAGCGGGCTGTGTAGCGTCCGGCATCGCGCCGCTCCCGCCGCGGCTCCCACATCGTACAAAACCGTGCGCCATTTCCCAAGGCGAGCGTGAATCCACACTCGAAGTTGAAGGCATCGCCCGTCAATTCGTAGTCCAGTTCGAGCGTGAACGGCGCCTTGGAACTGACGCGGTCCGACACATGCCCATGCGCGTCGCGCACGCGGACTGCCAGCGGCACGAACGGACTCAATTGCTCCAGCTCTTCCCTGGTCCAGCGCCATTCATAGTGGCCGCCTTCGCGCGTCGTAACGCCCAAATACTGACGCACCACCTCCGTGCTTTCGCCAATTGCAACGAGGCGGCCCTCGCGGAGCAGCAGCGATTTGGGACACAATTGCTGCACCGCCGCCATGTTGTGGCTGACGAACAGCACGGTGCGGCCCGCTTTTGCTACATCGTCCATTTTGCCCAGGCATTGCTTTTGAAAGGATGCATCGCCCACGGCAAGCACCTCGTCTATCAGAAGAATCTCCGGTTCCAAATGTGCGGCGACGCTGAACGCAAGCCGCACGCGCATGCCGCTCGAATAGCGCTTCACCGGCGTATCAAGAAAATCCTCCACCCCCGAGAAGGCCGCGATCGCGTCGAATTTTCGGTCGATTTCCTCCTTGCGCATCCCCAGAATAACGCCATTCAAATAGACATTTTCCCGCCCGGTCAATTCTGGGTTGAACCCGGTGCCGACTTCCAGCAGGGAACTGACGCGCCCGCGCAGCAGGGCACGTCCTTCGCTTGGTTCCGTAATGCGCGTCAGGATTTTCAGCAGCGTGCTCTTGCCCGCTCCGTTGGGCCCAATGACGCCCAGCACCTCGCCGCGATTCACGGTGAACGAGACGCCGCGCAACGCATGAAACCATTCATCCGCGCGTTGCCGGGCCGGCTGCCAGAGCCGCCGCCAGTCGATGGTCCGGCCGCGGCGGTAGCGCTTGCCCAGCCCTTCGGCGCGAATGGCCCACGGCGCATCGGCTTGGCCATTGCTAGATGACATCGGCAAACACGCGCTCCATCCGCTTGAAGACCAACAGGCCCATTCCAAGAGCGGCCAAAACAACCGGCGTGCCAATCGCCAGCAACCCCCACGGCGCATGCGGCTCCGCCATATGCGGATGGCAGAGCGCCCACCGAAACATTTCGACAACACCGGCCATTGGGTTGAGCCCATACAGCCAGCGGAGCGGGCCCCATTCCTCGGGCAGTGCGCTGAATGGCAGCACGATCGTGCACCACATCCAAAGCTGGATGAGGAAAGGAAGAAACTGCGCCACATCCCGGTAGATGACGTTCGCCGCCGAGAGGATGAGTCCTGTGCCCAATGCGGTCAGCATCGCAAGCAGCAGCATGGCGGGCGCCAGCGCGATGGCCTCGAGCGGCGGCCGCAAGCCATAGGCCATCAGTATCCCCAGCAGCATTACGAACGCAATCGCGAAATCGGCCAGCCCGGTCAAGCACGAAGCTAGCGGATGCACCAGCCTCGGGTAGTAAACCTTGGTGAGCTGGTTGCGGTTGCCTACAAGACTGTTGCTCGCGGAGGAAAGGGTGTTCGCGAAATAGCGCCACACCACGATGCCCGCGAGATAGAACACCGGACTGGGCAGCCCATCAGAAGGAAGGTTGGCCACGCGCCCGAAGATGAACGTGAAGATCACCATGTTCGCCAGCGGACCCGTGATGGCCCACAAAAAGCCGAGCAGGGTCTGCTTATACCGGACCCGGATGTCGCGCCATGCGAGAAACAAGAGCACCTCGCGGCGCTCCCACACTTCGCGCAGGTCCAACGCGCGCCAACCGCGTGTCGGCGCAATCACCGTCACCTCGCTTATCGCATCCTCCGTGCTCATCGTTCGCTCGCGCTATCCCTCGCCGTCAAGCATACTGCAGCGTAGCACAGGGGAAACGGGGCGTGCATTTCAAGAAAAACTATAGAGCCCTAAGCGGCCGTCCGGCGAATGATGGTCAGCGGACGCTGGGTGGGCGTCTCCCCATCGATAGGCTCGTCAAAGTCCCAGCGGTTCCACCAGCCGGCGAATTCCCACTCGGGGCGCAGCTGGCAAAAGAGCAAGAACTCATGCGGATACACCGATCGCCGCATAGCCCGTTGCACAAAGGAATGCTGGCAGCCATGGTCGTCGACCTCAAGAATGAGTTGCTCCTCGACTGTCTGTTCCACTCGATTCTTGTGGGTATGCAATACCGTCGTGTGCACCGTAATGCCGTCCCGCGTTTCGGTCCAGTGTTCACCCGTTCCACAAAGCGGATCGAAGTCGACCACCCAGTCCAGGCAATACAGGCCGCCGGGCTTGAGCGCCCGGGCCATGCAATCAAAGTGCGCATAAAAGGCTGCCGCTGTCTCGGCATAGATAGAGCCCAATGCTACGAAGGCCATATCGACTTGCTCGCCGAGCGCGAAGTGAGTCATGTCTTCCTGATGGAATACGGCGGGGAGGCGCAGTGCCGCCGCCCGTTCCCGCGCGAAATCGAGCATGGTTCCATTCAGGTCGAGGCCATGATAGTGAAAGCCGCGCTGCGCCAGCGCTTCCAAATGAGGGGCCTGTCCGCAGCCAACTTCTAGAATCGTGCTGACCGGGATGCTTGCAAACCTCTCTGCCGCGGTCCGCAGCTGCTCGGCTTCGTACGCGAAATCGCGAAAGCCAAATGCGATGTCGTAGTACACCGGCTGATCGTAGACGTTCATGGAGCCCAGACTAAGACGCGTGAGCGTGACTCGACGCCTCTTCCCGCTTCTTGAATAAGAGGGCTTCAAGGCTCCAAGGCCCAGAGCCAATGCCAATGACGACGAGCATCGCCCCGCCCATAGAGAGATTCTTCATGAACTGAATCATCTGCATGCGGCGCTCAGCGGGATCGTCGAAGGTCCAGAAATCGTGAAAGAAATAGGTGGCCGCCAGGAGGAACAACAGCAACATGCCGGCGCCGATGCGCGCCTGAAAGCCGAGCAGCACGCTCAAACCCCCGACCAACAGCAAGACGCACGCGCAGGCGAGCATGACATTCGGCATGGGCATGCCATTCGCGGCCATGTATTCCGTCGTGCGGCTCCAATTCGTCAGCTTGTTTCCCAAGCTCGAAATGAATACGAAGGTCAAACAAAAGCGGCCAACGGCCACAAGCGGTCCGGCGGCAGGCGAGGTCATGGCGTGCGTCTCCTAGCAGCAGTTTACGGCTGGCCCTTAACCCAGCCGTGCGTCGCCCAAAACCCAGCCGCACACGGCGTAGTCCTAACGGCACGTGTGGACTGTGCTGTTCGAAACACGATACACTAGCTGGCTGGCTTGAGCCAGTACAACCGGCACGGAATGCCGGCCACCAGCAAATAGGATGACGTTGATTCATGTTCGATTTTTTTCGCCGCAATCGTGTGCTCACGGGTTTCCTTGTGGGCGTGTTATCGCTCGTCGTGGTGCTCTTCGCAGGCATCTATGCCGCCCTCTGGATCACGAGCTTCGGTCCGCACCGCGATTACGAAATCAACTATACGCTGCCGCCCCCCGGTGAATGGGACACTGTCAGCGACCTGGAAGTCGGCATCGCCGTGCGCGACGTCACGCCGATCATGGACCTCTACGATCCCTGGGTCGATGTAAATCAAAACAGCAAATTCGACGCCGAGCCAGACGAAGACGGCGTGCGCGACACCTACACCGACCGGA
>CAZLBS010000353.1:0-4614 GCA_964557505.1 uncultured Nitrospiraceae bacterium
AGGGCTCGTCCGCGAGCCGCTCGACGAGATAGCCCAGCAGGGCATAAGCGATGTGGGAGTAGCTATAGCCATCGCCCGGCTCGAAGTCGGCGAAGCGGGGTCCGCGCTCGCCGCCGAGGCAGGCTTCCTTCACCATCCGCTCGACATAGGCTTGCAGCGAAACCGGTGAATCGCCCTGCGCCCACTGCCGTTCGGCATCGCAGGCATCATCGCGGAGGCCCGACGTATGCGACAACAACATGCGGAAGGTGATCGCCTTCCGCGCAAACCGCGGATGCCGCACGTGGCACGGCATGTACGCGTTGATGTCGTCGTCGAGATCGGCGCCATAGTCTTCCAGCGCACGCATGGCCGCGGCAGCGGTAACCACCTTGGACATGGAACCGAGCATAAAGGCCGTGTCGTATGTCAGCGGGGTCTTCTGGTCCAAACACGCATAGCCGCACGCAGACGCCCATTCAAGCTTTCCGGCACGCACCACGCCAGCGGCGAGCCCCGGCGCCTCGACCCGTTTAGCAAGGCGCTCAAGTTCGGCGTGCAGTGATGTGCCGGTGGTCAATGACGACAGCGGAATGTGGCCGTTATGCGTCATAACACCCCTTTCGCGGATGTTGGCGCCTGCCTTAAAGAAGCGGCATGCGAATCGTGGCGGCGTGCGCCAGCAGATGACAGGATGCGTGCCAAGGGCTGATAGAGACCCCTCGAGTCGGCATCCACAATGCCCGGCAGACCGCCGGGCCGGTAACCCCCTGAGCGAGCAGCGATGCCCTGCCCCCTTTCGATGACGCTGACACGGTATCGCGCCAATATTCTCATAGCGTTAACGTGTCAGAAAAGGTTTCCGCATGTCAAATGCAACCGAAACCCTGCAGCGGGTATGGACACTTATACCGCCTGTGCAGCTTCTTGTTTCACGCCCTCGCCTTCCAATTCATTCTGAAGGACCTGGTCCAGCGTCTGCCGCTTGCGAATAAGGCGCGGCGCGCCTTCCAATCCGATGAGTACCTCGGGCGCTTCCGGAAAGGTGTTGTAGTTCTTGGCGCTCATCGCCGCGCAGTAGGCCCCCGCGCCTCCAATCACGACAAAATCGCCGATACGTGCCTCGGTAAGTGTACGCGGGCCAAGGGCTTCGGGGTCGCCGGGCGACGGCGTCAGAATGTCGCCGCTCTCGCAGCAATGCCCCACCACCATGTAGCCGATGCCGGCTTGGCGCGCCGTATCGTCGTGCGGGACGATGCGCATGGGATGCTGCGCGCCGTACAGGCTCGGACGGAGAATCTCGGTCATGCCGCAGTCGAGTTTCAGGAAGCGGTAGCCCTCTGGCCCCGTGTCGGTCATGTCCATCACGCGCGAGAGGATGGCCCCGGCGGGCACCACATAATAGGACCCGGGCTCGAGCTCGAGATGCAGCTCCCGGCCATGTTCGCGGGCGAAGGCCTCAATGTCCTGCATGACGCGCTGTCCAATGGCATGCAAGTCGGCACTGGCCTCTCCGGGCATGCGGCCTACTTTGAATCCGCCGCCCAGGCTCAAGCGCGTCACCTCAGGCAGGCGCGCGGCGATGGCCAAGGCGAGCGAGGCGCAATTGTGCCAAACCTCTGGATCGCTCCCCGAGCCGATGTGGGTGTGCATCATCGTGATGCGCAACGCGTGGCGCTGGGCGATGGCCTTCACCTCGCCGAGGTGTTCGTGCCAGATGCCAAAACTTGATCCAAGTCCGCCTGTGTTGGTTCGGTTGCTGTGCCCGGAGCCCAAGCCCGGATTGATGCGCACGCTGACTTCGGCGCCCGGAAAGGCCTCGCCGAAGGCATTGAGCTGATGCAGCGAACAGGCATTGAACCGCACGCCTTGCTCGGCGAGTTCGGCGAAATCCTTTGGAAGCTCCTGGCTGGTCAGCATGATCGCATCTGCCGGCACGCCAGCCCGGAGCACGCGGTGCACTTCGTAGCCGCTGCTCGCGTCAATGTGAATGCCCATCCCATGCAGCAGCCGCACAATGGCCGAGTTCGGAAGGGCCTTCATCGCATAGCGAGGCGTAAAGCCGTAGCAATTGGGAAATGCCAGCACCTCGCGTGCCTGAGCCTCGATGGCGGCCTGGTCGTACACGTAGCACGGCGTGCCGGCCATGCCGGCAATTTCATGTGCGAGGGCTTCGGTCAGGAATGGTGCGGCGTCCATAAGGCGCTCCTTCATCTTGATGACAGTCATGTGCGGCGCCCCTCGAGGCGGCTCACGCAATACGGCGGACCTGCACCTTTTCTTGCAGTCGCCCGACGGTTGCGGCGTCAAAGTGGCCGATGTCCCACGAGGCGGCATTGGCGGCCCCCATCGCGCAAGCCTGCTGGAGCCATGCTTCCGGCGAACTGCCTTGCACGATACCCAGCGCGGCCCCGGCCAGAAAGGCGTCGCCGCTGCCAACTGGATTGACTTCTTCGATGGCAGGGGGGGTTGCCTGCCATGCGCCATCGTGCATGACCGCGAGGGCGCCTCCGGCCCCAAGCGTCACGATAACGCCGTGCGATGCGTACTCTAACATTTCACGGGCTGCCCGCATTCGGCTCGGCTCATCGCGCAATTCAAAACCAACGGCCTCCGCCGCTTCCTTTTCATTGGGCAATACGAAAGCCGGCCCCGCCTCAAGCCCCATTTTGAATTCCGGGCCATGCGAATCGAGGAAGACGAGTGCGCCCGCATCGCGCGCCATTGGAATCAGCCGGGCATAGAGGGCGCGAATCGCAGGGTCAGACACGGTGCCGTTGAGCGTTACGGCCTTAGCCCCCTTCACCGCCTCTCGAAACACCTCCACGATTTGCTCAAACTCTGCCGCCGTTACGGCAGAGCCCGGCTCGAAAAAGGCCGTCTGACGCCCGGTCGATTCCTCGAGCACCGTCGTGATGGTACGCGTCGGCGAGGCCACCCATGCCGGCACGCAAGGCACCTTGTCGTCATGCTCGATCATGTCCACGACATGCCGCCCGGTATGACCGCCCACGATGACCATGGCCCGCGTCGCGCACCCCATGGTCTTTAGCGCACGCGAAACATTGGTTCCTTTCCCTCCCGGGATGCAGCTGTACCGTGGCGCGCGCATAAAGGCGCCCAACTCGATCTGGTCCAAGAACACCGTCTTGTCCACGCAAGGATTTGGGGTGACCGTGAGAATCATGCCCGCCGAAACCGTCCTGCTTTAGTCATGCCCTAACGTCTACCTACTAAGCTGTGACCGCTGTGTGCGCCGACGCGCACCCGCCATCGTGTTCATCAATCCATAGGGAGTGTTCGGTCATGATTCATTGCTCGTCGAGACGGGGTTTTACCCTCATCGAACTCTTGGTCGTTATCGCCATCATTGGCATTCTGGCAGCCATTCTGCTGCCGGCGCTAGCCCGTGCCCGAGAGGCGGCGCGCCGGGCCTCCTGCCAAAACAACCTCAAGCAGTGGGGCATCATCTTCAAAATGTACAGCAGCGAGTCGCGGGGCGAACGGCTGCCCACTGTGCAAATCGGCATTTTTCCCCGTGCCGAAACGCCGCCTACCCCCTTGCTGGTGTTCGACCTTGGGCCAAACACCTTTCAACTGTACCCCGAGTATCTCACCGATCCGAACATCGCCATCTGTCCTTCGGACGCAGATGCCGCTTCCCTGCAGGAAGGCTTCTTCTTCGAGAACGGCGAGTCCTGCTTTGGGTTCGTTGCGCCTGGCGCAGACCGCACCTTGTGCGCCAGCGGCGTCGACGGAAGCTATACCTACTTGGGGTATGTCTTCGATAAATTTGGGCGGCCGGATGAAGACGCCCCCGGCGCGGGCCTCGGGCCCATCGAGTTCTTTGCCTTGGCCGCCAGCGTGGGAGACTTGCTCCCCGCCGATATCGACACGCGTCAAGGCCCTCCCCAGTTGATGGGCTTTCTCAACGCGCTGGCCGCGAACCAGACCTTCACGGACGGCATCTTCGATGACGACAACGACGCCATTCAGAACGCTATTGATTCCGATATTGGCGGCGTGAACAATCCAATTCCGGGCGAAACCTTTCCGGTAGGAAATGGCGACTCCGACACCATCTTCCGGCTGCGGGAAGGCATCGAACGTTTCTTGATCACCGACATCAACAATCCGGCGGCCAGTGCGGCTGGACAGAGCGAAATTGTGATCATGTTCGATCAGGTCGCCTTTGTGCCAAGCGCGTTCAACCATATCCCAGGCGGCGTCAACACCCTGTTTCTCGACGGCCATGTCGACTTCGAGCGTTATGGCGAGGTCTCCGAGACTGTCGCCAACGCTTGGGTGGCCAACTCACTGGGCGTGCTTGCCGCCGTTCTATAGCCTGCTTTTCCGCAACGTTCTGTGCGCACGCCGCCGGCAACCATATGTGCCGGTGGCGTTTCTGTTTGCAAGGCTTCAACGTGCCCGCTGTGAGTATCATGTGGAAGTCGTTGACGTTGCGTTAGTAGTCTGCTAAGCTCCTGCTCTGGGCGCCGGGGAGCGCGCTCGCTGGGCTATGTTCTCATTTTTCATCGGGGCACACGCGTGCACCCATCAGGAGTCATGTCTCATGAAACACAATCGCGGGTTTACCCTAATCGAGCTGTTGGTGGTGATCGCCATCATCGGCAT
>CAZLBS010000354.1:0-4599 GCA_964557505.1 uncultured Nitrospiraceae bacterium
GCTGCTATTGTCGACTTACCAACTACACCGAGGAGAGCCACCATGGAAATGCCCCAAGTCAAGGCGTGCGGCGCAGCGAAGTGCTCGTACAACAAAGCCGGTGCGTGCCACGCGCTTGCCGTGACGATCGGCGAAGCGGGCCAACCCGTTTGCGATACGTTCCTGGCCAATGGCGCGTCGAAAGCGGACGTCATGGAGATTGCGGGCGTGGGCGCGTGCAAGGTTGAAGACTGCGAACACAATCAAGGTTTGTACTGCACCGCAGCCAGCATTCAAGTGAAGCATGAAGGCGGTGTTCCAGTATGCGCTACCTACGCAGCCGTCAAGGAACACGCGGTCAAATAACCACCGCCCAATCACTTGGGCAGCCTAAGCGGCTGCCAGCGCACCAACGAGTATCAAGCCAATTTCGTCATTCAACTCGAAGCCCTTGCGCGTCGGCACGAGGGCTTCGGGCGTTGGCTCTGCCAGTCCCTGTTCCCGCATCTGAAGAATCTCATCCGGGAAGTCGTCCGCAAGGGCGGTCCCGAAACGGGCGCTGTAGCGGGCATATTCGAGGCCGCTCCGCAAGCGCATGGCTTGCATCAGCGTTTCGACTTTCTCCTCTTGAGGACTTAACGCAAGCCGTTCGATTTTTTGTCCGGGATTGCGCAAGTAGTCGGAGAGACGCGGGACATTGCGGCAACGCACGCTGTTCACATAGCCAACCGCGCCAGGACCAAACCCGGCATATGGTCCGTTGTGCCAGTACACCAGGTTGTGCCGGCTTTCGTGACCGGGCGCGGCAAGGTTCGACACTTCGTACCGTTCAAGCCAGGGCATGGCCGCTTCAACGCTCCAATACTGGGCGAGATAGCGCGTGTCGCTAACGGCTTCATGCGCGCGTTTAGCGAAGGGCGTCTTTGGCTCGTAGGTGAGACCGTAGGCAGAGACGTGCGGCGGCCGGTATGCGGCGCAGGCCTGAAGCGTGTTCTCCCAGGCGTCGGCCGGGTGCGCCCCGAACATCAGGTCCACGCTCCAATCGCCACCGGCCTCTGCCGCCGCGGCGCATGCCTTTCGCGCGGTTGAGGCGTCATGCCCCCGGCCCAGATAGCGCAGCACATCATCGTCGAGGCTTTGCACGCCGATGCTGACCCGGTTGATGCCAAGGGCGTGCCAGGCCTTCAGGCGGCCGGCGTCAATGTCTTCAGGATTGGCCTCGAGCGTGGTCTCGGATTCGTGAATTTGAAAGCGCTTGTGCAATGCCTCAAGCACGCATTCGAGGAGCGCTGGTTCCAAAAGCGAAGGCGTGCCGCCGCCGAAGAAAATGGTGCTCGCTTCGTCAGGTCCTTCGAATCGCTCGATCTCGAGTGTCAGCGCGGCTACGAATCTCTGAAAGTCTTCGCCCCGGCTCGAGCGTTTCACGAAATTGCAATAGGGGCAGACGACCCGGCAGTAGGGCACATGCAGGTAAATGCCAAAGCCGGGCCGGTTCACGGCCGGGGCATTCGCTTGAGCGTGCGCGTCAATAAGGCCTACGCCTCGCGGTATTGCAGGGCCGCTTGCTCGAGTTCGCCCTTCGAGGCGAGATCGACAAACAACCCGCAAACGTCCTGGTCGAGTTTGCCCTCGCGTGCGCCCCGGCGCAATTGATCGAGAATGGCCTCCATTGGCAGGCCCGTGCGATATGCCCGGCTCGTGGCCATGGCATCGTAGGAATCCGCCACGCAGATGACGCGCAAAATGGACGTCAAATCATTGCCGCCGATGCCGTCGGGGTAGCCGCTTCCGTCAAGGCGCTCGTGATGGGAACGCACCAATGACAGCACGTTCGCCGGCAGCGAGGGCACGTTTTTAAGGATTTCGTAGCCGATCACCGGATGGCTCTTGATCATTTCCCATTCGTCATTGGTGAGCGGATCGATTTTGTTGAGCACATCGTCGCGTACGCCGACTTTGCCAATGTCATGCAGCATGGCCCCCAGGCGCAAGGCGTCGATGTCTTGCCGGGAGAATCCCAGCAGGTGTGCCGCCATCACGCAGTAATCCCGCACGCGCTCGCTGTGGCCATGGGTGTAGGCGTCTTTCGCTTCCAGGAGGCGCGCCATCGATTCGAGACTCGAGATGTGGGCCTGTTCGATCTCTTGAATCAGGCGCACGTTGTCGATGGCTGAAGCGGCTTGATTGGCCATGATGCTCAATAGCTTGAGGTCGCCTTCATTGAAGCGCGCGCCATCCAGCTTTTCCGTGACATTCAGAACGGCGAGCAAGCGGCCATTCAATGCAGCGCGTCCGTTGCCATTGGTAGCCGCGGCATGTTTGCTCTCGAGCGGCACGGAGATGAATGAGTCGTCCCGCAGCCGGTGGCTGATTTCTTCAAGCTGGGGATTCTTCTTGATGTTCTTCACCAACAGCGGTTTCTTGTTTTCCGCGACCCATCCTGAAATGCCTGCATTGAGCTGAACGGGTTTGTTGCGGGCCTCCTCGGGCAGCCCGCGGCTGGCTGCGATTTGGAGCGCGCTGCCATCGGTGGTCAGCATCATGATGGAGCCGCGCCGGGCGCCGACCCGTTCGAGCGCTGCCTCGAGCACATAATCCAGCAGTTGACGCTCATTGCGAATGCCCGCGATCGTCTCGCTGATGTGGAAGAGTTGGGTCACCTCCTGGAGGCGCGAGTTTTCGCTGGAAAGCCGGTAGCGCTCGAATGCGTTGGACACCGCGAGTTTGATCTCGGTAAGGCTAAAGGGCTTCAGCACATAGTCATAAGCCCCTTCTTTCACTGCGGCGCGCGCCGTCTCCAGCGTGGCAAAGCCCGTCATGACAATCGAGATGAGGGAAGGGGAGACTTGCCGTGCTTCCCGCAGCAAGCTGATGCCGTCCATCTCAGGCATCATGATGTCGGTGAAGAGCAAGACATAATCCGGCTGCTCGCGCAACTGTTCCAGCGCGGCATGACCGCCCGAGAAGGCGTCGACTTCGTAGCCCTCGCCCTCGAGAATTTCGGTCAGCAGCTCACGGATGACCGCTTCGTCATCCACTACAAGAATTCGGTCCATGGATGCCCCGGATTTACTGCCTGCACGATCCTGTCTTGGCTGGCGAGTGTTCCATTCCGCCGCTTCTTTGCCTTTCGGCCAAGCCTGTACTGTCATGGCGCGCCCCAACGTTCAAACAGTTCTGTGCCTGTCTTAGGCTGCCGTTCCGCAGCGGCTAACGCGAGCCTGCCGCCGCGCGCCATACCGCCTCCCCTCTCAGCATAGCACAATTCATACGCTCTGGCGCCGGGATTTACGGGTTTTCTTGGTTTTAACCGAAGTTGAACTCGCCACGCCGTTACGCGTTAACAAGCGTTTTGCTGCCTTTAATTGGTTTTGCACTTGTTTTGGAGCGGTGGCGCCGAATTGTGCGCGTCTGGAGACGATGCTATGCGGATCCAGCATGGCGGCCACATCGGCTTCGAACAAGGGGCTGAATGCCTGCAGCGTCTCGAGCGTGAGGTCTGGCAAGGCGCAGTCTTCACGGAGTGCGTGCAGCACAATGCGGCCGACAACTTCATGGGCTTCGCGGAATGGCATGCCCTTGGCAGCGAGATAATCCGCCAGGTCGGTCGCTTCCATGAAGCCTGCGCGCAGCGCTGTCTCAATGCGCGGTGCATTGAGGGAAATGGAAGGCAGCATGCGGGCGACCACCGCGAGGCAGAGCTGCAAGGTATCGGAGGCGTCGAAGACCGGCGGCTTGTCTTCCTGAAAGTCGCGGTTGTAGGTGAGGGGCAATCCCTTCATGAGCGTAAGCAGGGCGGTCAGGCTGCCATATACGCGTCCCGTTTTGCCGCGGACTAGCTCGGCCACGTCGGGATTCTTCTTTTGCGGCATGATGCTCGAGCCGGTCGTAAAGGCGTCGCCGATTTCTATCCATGCGTAGGGCGGGCTGGACCAAATGATGAGTTCTTCACTCAGCCTGGACAGGTGCATCATGCATAGGCTCGCGTGGGCGCAGAACTCGACGAGATAGTCCCGGTCGGAGACAGCATCCATGCTGTTGGCCGAGAGCCCGTCGAAGCCCAGTTCCGCGGCCACCATGTCGCGATCGATGGGGTAGGGCGTGCCCGCGAGCGCGGCGGACCCAAGCGGCATTACGTTGACCCGGGCGCGCAATTCCTGAAACCGCGACTGGTCTCGCCCAAACATTTCGAAATAGGCCAGCATGTGGTGGGCAAACAAGACGGGCTGGGCGAATTGAAGATGGGTTGCGCCCGGCATGATGACGCTGTCATGGGTTTCGGCCAGCGCCACGAGCGCCGACTGCAGCGAGGTCAGCAACTGGAGGATCGCGTCGATCTGGCTGCGCGCCCAAAGCCGCGTGTCCGTCGCGATTTGGTCGTTGCGGCTCCGTCCGGTGTGCAGACGCTTTCCTGCATCGCCAATCCGCCCAACCAGCGCCGCTTCGATATTGCCTTCATCCAGATATTGCTGAGCGCGCAGCACAGTGGCCTGCGTATCCGTGCCGGTCAAAAGTTCGCCATCTTTTTCGACCTGCAGGACATTGTTGAAACGCGCACGGGCTTTTTCCTGAATAGAAACATCCTCGCCTTTCAGGGATGACACGACGACATCACCGGCC
>CAZLBS010000355.1:0-4587 GCA_964557505.1 uncultured Nitrospiraceae bacterium
TCCCGCCCCGGCCGGCCGAAGATGTCCCCAATGAAGAGAATGTTCATCAGGGACAGGGCTCAGGGTTCGGCGACCAGCGGCCAGGAGCCAAGCCAGCTATTTGGCTGACTTTGTTCTTCAGAACAGACGTGCCGCGCCTTAAGCCGGGCATCCAGATGCCGCCATCGCCCGTCTGCCTGGGCTTGCGCTCCTGCTGCATTACTGCTCTTCCTTGCGTTTAGGTGATGCAATGAGCCCACGCGGCATTATGCCGGTTTCCTGGGCGAAGCCCCTCGCAGGCCGGCGCCATGCGCGCCGAATCCTAAGCGGACTTGGATGGCGAGACGCGTTTCAAGCCCATAACGAGAACCCCTGGCCATTGCCAGCTGGCGCAGATACGCACGGCGCCCCGTGCGGCCATACCCTTCAGCACTGTCCGCTCGAATGGAAACGGCCGCGGGCTGTACGTGATTTGCCACAGCACATCGCACGCGCTCCGGGAAACCCCCGGCGACCACATACATGTGCTCTACGTGATCGGGCGAGCGCTGCCAAACCTTTCGCTCGCGATAGGCTTTCACAACATCGTCCCACTGACAAGCCGGGCTCGCACGTTAAGACTGCTAGGGCCGCGAAACATGCTGGCGCCAGCATGGCTGGCAACCTCGCTCCCGCCAGACCCTTTCACAGCGCGTTGCCTCGGGACCCAGGCCAGCGGACCCCGAACCCGCTTATGTCGCCGTTTCGACTGCACGCGTTTCGCGCAGGACGGTTACCTTGATTTCGCCGGGATAGGTGACTTCGCTCTCGATGCGGCGGGCGACGTCTCGCGCGATTTGGGCTGCTTCGGCATCATTGACGCGCTCGGGTTCCACGATGACGCGGAGGTCGCGTCCAGCTTGGAGGGCGTAGCTCTTGACCACGCCATCGAAGGAGACCGCGATCTTTTCAAGCTGCTCGATGCGCTTGATATAGGTATCGACCTGCTCGCGGCGGGCGCCTGGGCGGGCGGCACTGAGGGCGTCGGCTGTCTGAACGATCACCGAGATCGGGCTGGTCATGTCGCACTCATTGTGGTGCGCGCCGACCGCATTGCACACCACTTCGTTTTCGCCATACTTTTTGCACAGCTGCATGCCGACGAGGGCATGGGTCCCTTCCATTTCGTGCGTCACGGTCTTGCCGATATCGTGCAGCAGGGCGCCTCGCTTGGCATCTTCGACGTCTAGCCCAACCTCAGACGCCATGAGCGCTGCAAGAAAGGTCACCTCGACGGTGTGGCGCAGTACATTCTGGCCGTACGAGGTACGGTATTTGAGCCGCCCGACGAGCCGCACGAGTTCCGGATGCCGTAGACATTGGTCTCGACGCAGGCCGCTTCTCCCGCTTCTTTCACCTCTTGCTCCATCTCCGCTTCGACTTTATGGCAAAGCTCTTCGACGCGGCCGGGATGGATGCGGCCATCGGAAATGAGGCGCGTCAGCACGATGCGCGCGACTTCACGGCGGATGGGGTCGAAGCCGCTCAAGATAATCGCCTCCGGCGTATCGTCAATGATGACGTTAATGCCAGTGGCGCTTTCGATGGCCCGGATGTTGCGGCCCTCGCGCCCAATGATCCGGCCCTTCATTTCGTCGTTCGGGAGCGGCACGACGGAAACGCAATGCTCGCTTACATGGTCCGAGGCCACCCGCTGCACCGCATTCGATAGAATCCAATGCGCCTTCTTGTTGGCCGTTTCGGCAAGTTCGTCTTCAATATTCTTGAGGCGCACGCTGCATTCACGCTTGACCTCGTTCTCGAGTTGAAGGAACATCTCGCGCTTGGCCTCTTCGACGGTCATGCCGCTGACCGCCTCGAGGCGCTCCTTCTGCTGCTCGATGACTTCTTGCAGCTTGGCCTGCTCTTTCTGCAACGCTTCTTCCTTGGCGGCAAGCCGGTCTTTCGCCGATTGCGCCTCGCTCATCCGTTGCTCGGCCTGCTCCAACTTCTTCTCGATGCTCTCCTCTTTCTGGAGAATGCGCTTCTCGAGCTGGCTCAATTCCGCGCGCTGCTCTTTCGATTCGCGCTCCATCTCGGCCCGCAACTCGATGCGTTCTTCACGGATGCCCGCCTGGGCCTCCTTCATGATGGACGCGGCTTCGCGTTCTGCTTCGGAAATTACATTCTGCGCATCACGCCGGGCGCGCCCGGTGATGCTCTTGCCCATTGCAAGGGAGCTGACGTACAGCACCGCCGCTCCCCCTGCCGCGCCCAGTACGAGCGCGATCGCCACTTCAATCATGGGGGAAATCCTCAATTCGCAAGCCGGCCCGCATGACGCGGGGCACGGCAAGGTTCCTCATCAAACACAAACAGTCGATGAGGCGCGGCGGGCTCGTTCAGGAGAGGGAAGGTGTGGTGATGGCGTGAGCCGTGACGGCCCGTGCTTTCGACCCGTTGTATGGCATGGAGCGCGTCCTTCCACTGGAGCAGGCGCGCATGCTGCATGCCCTACCGATACCATGTATGCCAAGACCAACAGCTTTGGGCGCTGCCGCGCCTCGAGCCGGTCTAGTGCTGAAAGCCTCACTCACTGCGTGTCCGCAATCCCGGCAGCAGCCCGCTGCCTCACAAAATGCTTACAATCTATTGGCAACAGCGCTAACACCCTGTCAGCACTGGGTTAGCGAAAGTATAGAATCTCGCTGGACCGATTGCAATGCGCCGTCGAAGCCCTGTGCTGCTTGCCGCTTTGTCTCGCGCTTCGTCATAATTCGGCGCAATAGGAAGGGGAGGGGGTAATGCATGTTCTGCTTCGGGCGCTGCGGGTCTATCAATATCCGAAAAACCTGCTCGTCTTCGCCGCGGTACTATTTGCAGGCGAGTTGACCGAGCCGGTCAAACTCGGCCTGAGCGTTGCGGCTTTCGCGGTGATGTGTTGCGCCTCGAGCACGGTCTATATCCTGAATGACTTGAAGGATGTAGACAAGGACCGGCAGCATCCTGCGAAACGCAGCCGCCCCTTTGCCAGCGGAGCGCTGCGCATGCGTACGGGCTACCTTATGGCGGCGCTCTTGTTTGCCATGGCAGGCATTGGCGCATTGCTCATCAACCTGCCGTTTACCCTCGCGGTGGCGCTATACCTTGCGCTCAACCTCAGCTATTCCTATGCGCTCAAGAACGTCATTTTCATCGACATGATGACCGTTGCGCTGGGATTCGTCATCCGGGCGGTCGCCGGAGCACTGGCGATTGGCGTCGTCTTTTCCAATTGGCTGGTCGTCTGCACGCTCTTTCTTGCCTTGTTTCTGGTGCTCGGAAAGCGGCGGCACGAACTCATGCTGCTGGAAGAAGGCGCCGCCGGTCACCGGGCCGTCCTAGCCGAATACACCACCCAATTGCTCGACTACCTCATTCTTATCATGGCCTCCTCGACCCTGGTGGTGTATGTGATTTACACGGGAGACCAGCAGGTCATTCAGCGGTTTGGGACCGACCGGCTTTATCTCACCGTGCCATTCGTGGTATACGGTCTATTTCGGTACATGTACCTGGTGCACAAGCATAATGGCGGGGGCGACCCCAGCCGTACGCTCCTCACAGACGGCCCGATTTTGGCGGCCGTGCTGCTATGGGGCCTCGTCAGCACCGGCATTCTCTACTTCGATGGCAACCTGGGACAGCAACTGCCTTAGCCGGCGGAAAGCAGCATCTACGTTATGGCGAAAAGTGACCTCGACCGTGCCCTCTACATTCAAACGGAACAAGTCGCCGCGATCGTACTGGGAGGCGGGCGCGGCAGCCGGCTCTGGCCTTTGACGGCCGAACGGGCGAAACCAGCTGTGCCCTTGGGCGGCCGGTACCGGCTCGTCGACATTCCCCTCAGCAACTGCATTCATTCGCAGATGAACCGCATTTTCGTGCTGACGCAGTTTCTCAGCGCCTCTCTGAACCGGCACATTACGAATGCCTACAAGTTCGACGCCTTCTCTCAAGGCTTCGTGGAAATCCTCGCGGCGGAGCAGACCGACAGCCCCGAAGACAACTGGTACCAGGGCACGGCCGATGCCATCCGCAAAGCGCTCCGCCACATTCGCAATACGGGGGCAAAACACTTCGTCATCCTCGCGGGGGACCACCTGTACCGCATGGACTATCGCGAGTTGCTGTCGACGCACATTCGTGAAAAGGCGGATGTCACCGTGGCCACGCTGCCCGTGAGCCGCTCGGAGGCGACGGGCTTCGGCATCCTGAAAGTCGCGGGCAACGGCCGCATCAAGGAATTCGTCGAGAAGCCCAAAGATAAAGGCATCCTCGATTCGCTGGTCTTTCCGAAGGAAGCCTTCGAGCGCTTTGGCTTGAAGAAGAAGCCCGGGCAAGACTTCCTCGCCTCGATGGGCGTGTACATCTTCAAGGCCGACGTCCTAATGGATGTGCTCAAGAAGCGGCCCGAATGGATCGACTTCGGCCAGCATGTCATTCCCGGATTGATCGAGTCGTCGCGCGTGTTCGCGCATCCCTTCTTGGGCTACTGGCAGGATATCGGGACCGTGCGCTCGTATTTCGAGAGCAATCTCGCCTTGGCGTCCAACAACCCGCCATTCGAGTTCCACGAAGAAAGCCAGC
>CAZLBS010000356.1:0-4582 GCA_964557505.1 uncultured Nitrospiraceae bacterium
GCACGCACGATCAAGGGCCGCGGGTAAGACGGTTCCGGAGCACCGGGCACTCACCGTTTATCGCCGCACAGAGGAGCACAGGCGTGGCTAAAGAGAAGCGCAAGGCGAAGACCAAAAAGAAGAAGATGGTGACCTCGCCCGCCGGGGTCGTGCACGTGCAGGCCACCTTCAACAACACCATCATCGCGATTACCGACACGCAGGGCAATTTGATCTCGTGGTCGAGCGCGGGACAGGCGGGCTTCAGCGGCTCACGCAAGAGCACGGCCTTCGCGGCACAGGTCGCCGCTGAACAGGCTGCCCGCAAAGCCATGGAATTGGGTTTGAAAGAGGTGCGGGTGCAGGTCAACGGGCCCGGCTCCGGGCGCGAATCGTCCATTCGGGCCATTCAAGCCGCTGGCCTCGATGTGACCCTGATTCGCGACGTGACCGGCATGCCGCACAATGGGTGCCGTCCGCGGAAGCGCCGCCGGGTCTAACGGCCTCAGACGGGATTGACCTTCGCCGCACCCTTGCACAGGCCCCGCATACCACGATTCGGAAAGGCCGCTATGACGGTTTTCCTTCAGGAGAAGCACGCGCATGATAGCTGAGAATTTCGTGAAGCCTACATTTGTGAAGACCGAAGGCGACGCGACGGACACGTACGCGCGCTTCGTGATCGAGCCTTTCGAACGCGGCTACGGGACGACGATTGGCAACGCCCTTCGGCGCGTATTGCTGGCCTCGCTCGAGGGCTCCTCGGTTACGGCCATTCGAATCGAGCGGGTGCAGCATGAATTTGCCGCCATCGAAGGCGTTAAGGAAGACGTCACCGACATCGTGCTGCGCCTCAAGCGCTGCCAATTGTCGCTTACGCAAAGCGAGCCGCTCATCTTTCCGTTTAAGCACGAAGGAGACGGCGAGGTGACGGCTAGCCATGTCTTCAAGGATGCGCCGGTCGACGTCTACAATCCCGACCTGGTGATCTTTACCGCGACCTCTCCGGACACCAAGGTGGAAATGGAGATCAAGGTGGCGAAGGGGCGCGGCTACGTGACCGCGGAACACTTCGAACTGGAGCATGCTCCCCTTGGCACCATCTATTTGGATGCCTCGTTTTCGCCGGTGACAAAGGTAAACTTCCAGGTCGAAGACGCGCGCGTCGGACAGCAAACCGACTATGACCGCCTCATCATGGACATCTGGACCAAGGGCGCCATCACGCCGGAAAAGGCGCTCGAGGAGGCCTCGGAACTGCTCATCGACCACCTGCGCATTTTTGTGAAGCAGGACCAGGCGGAGGATGACGATGAGGCAGCAGCCTCGATCGAAGACCAAGAACTGTTGCGCAAGCTCAACAAGCCGGTGGATGAGTTGGAATTAAGCGTGCGCGCGGCCAACTGCCTCAAGGCGGCACGCATCGACACCATCGGCGACTTGGTGCGCCGCGAAGAATCCGAAATGCTGCAGTTCCACAATTTCGGCAAGAAGTCGCTCGATGAAATCAAGGAATTGCTGCAGTCTATGGGCCTGTCGCTTGGAATGGAATTGGCGGGCGCAGGCGCAGGCAGTACGAAAACCTCAAACAACTAACCGCAGCCCACGTGGGGTTGGCATAAACCACTTGGCAGGGACGAGAAACGATGCGACACAGAAAAGCTGGCAGCCGGCTCGGGCGTACCACGGCTCACCGCAAGGCCACGATGATGAATCTGGCCATTGCTCTCTTCGAGCATAAGGCCATCCACACGACCGTGGCGAAGAGCAAGCAGTTGCGCATGTTCGCCGAACCGCTCATCACGCTGGCGAAGAGCGACACCATCGCAAACCGGCGGCGGGCATTCGCGAAGTTGCGCAGCAAGCAAGCCGTGGGCGCCCTCTTCGACGAAATCGGGCCCGCCAACCTGGAGCGGCCGGGCGGCTACACCCGCATTCTCAAGCTCGATGAGCGGCGCGGCGACGCCGCCCCCATGGCCCGGATCGAACTCGTCGGTCTTGGCGAATACAATCCCGACGAAGACTGATTTCCTCGGGCCTTCAGCTGAATGACCTGTTCGGGCCGGTAACCCATGGCGGGCTGCCGGCTTTTTCTATGCTCGGATCCCCTTGCCTCTTCCTCTTCACCCAATCCGGCCCGGAATGGCGCTTTTGGTTGATATCGTTTATTCTTTCAGAAAGAGGTGAAAAATCACATGACGGCATCTACCGACACAGACCGCGGGTCAATACCTTCCCCGCACGCTCCGGCTGGCCCGCCCCGCAACGACGTCTGGCGCATGTTCGACGGGATTGCGCACCGCTATGACTTGGCGAACCGCGTGCTTTCGGCGGGCATCGACATCAGTTGGCGCAACAAAATGGCGCGGCTGTTTCCGGAGGGTGACGACCTGCGGTTGCTGGACATGGCCACGGGCACGGGCGACGTAATGTTGGCCATGGCCCGCAAGAATCCACGCGTACGGGATGCTGTCGGCATGGACATGGCGGGCCAGATGCTGGCCATTGGGCAAGACAAGATTTCCGAACGGGCGCTCGGCGACAAGATGCGCATGGTTCGGGCGGATGCGACGTGCATCGGGGCGGCGGACGACTCGTTTGATGTGTGCACAATTTCATTCGGCATCCGCAATGTGACCGATGTACCGGGGGCCCTTCGCGAAATGCGGCGGGTATTGCGGCCGGGCGGGCGCCTGCTGGTACTCGAGTTTTCGCTGCCGCATCCGCTCATCCGCCCCTTCTATTTGTTTTACTTGCGCAACCTGCTTCCCCGCATCGGCGGCTTTCTGAGCGGCGACCCGGCGGCGTACAAGTATCTGAACACCACTATCGAAAGCTTCCCGTACGGACAGGCCTTTTGCGCGTTGATGGAGGATGCCGGCTTAAGCAACGTCAAAGCGCATCCTCTGACGTTCGGCATCGCCACGCTCTATCAGGGCGACAAATGAGCAGGCACAGGCATTACGTATGGTAACGTCCTATACCATGGGCACGGCGTGCGACGCGGCGGCCGCGAAGGATTCGCTCGCGGGATTAATCGAACAGGCGCTTGCCGCAGCAACGCCGCAGCACCGTCATGCCATCCGCATCGAAATCCCCATTGAGCCGGTCGAGCCGCTTGCTTGGCTGGCCGCGCAAGGAAATCAATCGCGCGGCTACTGGCGTGGCCGCGATCAGGATTTCGAATTGGCGGGCATCGGCACGGCGGATGTGTTGACGGGAGAAGTGCAGGCAGACCTTGAAGCGCTTGTCGCACGGCTGCGCGAGAGCATTTCTACCGTACATCCGAATCTCCGATACTTTGGGGGGATGCGCTTCAACGCGCGCGCACCATTGGCAGACGAGTGGCGGCCTTTCGGCGCCTACCGTTTTGTGTTGCCGCGCTTCGAGGTGTTCCGCCGGGGCGGCCAGTCCTACTTCGCCTGCAATATCGTTTTGCGCGGACAAGACCCGGAGGCGCTCCAGACACGCTTGCTGCAAACCCTCGACGAGATGCCGCTTCCGGGCGCGGATCAAGCCGAGCAACTTGGCTCGATGCCCCCCTGGTTAGGCCGCGACGATCTCCCCAGCCGCGAGACATGGGATGAGACCATGGCCGCCGCGTTGAGCGCGATCGATGCGGGTGCATTCGAAAAGGTCGTGTTGGCACGCGCCGCACGCCTGACCTTTGCGGACATGCTCGATCCGGTGCACATCCTGCAGCGCATCACGAGGGCGCAGCCAGATCAGTATCATTTCTGCTTTCAGCCGAAAGCCGACGCCGCCTTCATCGGAGTCTCGCCTGAGCGCCTGTACCGGCGGCGGGATACGCTCGTGCAGACCGAGGCCCTTGCGGGCACGCGCGCGCGGGGCGAGACGCCGGAGCAAGACGAGGCGAACGCGCAAGCCCTGCTCGCTTCCGGGAAAGACCGCCGGGAGCAAGCAATCGTTCAGGAGCGCATCCGCGAAGCCTTGGCGCCGCACTGCCGGCGGCTCTATGAGGCTGATGCCCCCGCCTTGCTCGCCCTGCCGCATTGCCACCATCTCATCACCCCCATGGATGGGCTGTTGCACGATGCGCCGTGCGATGCCGCCCTTCTGCGTGATCTCCATCCGACACCGGCCGTCGGCGGCGCCCCGCGCGAGGCAGCCATGCAATGGATTGGGGAGCACGAGCCTTTCGACCGCGGATGGTATGCCGGACCCATTGGCTGGGTCAGTCATGACGCGGCGGAGTTCGCCGTGGGCATCCGCTCCGCCCTCGTCCGCGGCCGCCAGTTGACAGCATTTGCCGGGGCGGGCATTGTGGCGGGGTCGGAGAGCACCGCCGAATGGATGGAAATCGAGCAGAAACTGCGCACCGTGCTAGCCATCACCGGCTGACGGAGTTCATGCAGGCGCCCAACTTGAATGCGCTGTGGGCGCGCCTGCTCGTTGAGGAATTGCTGCGGCACAACGCCGGGCCGTTCATCATTTCGCCGGGCAGCCGCTCGACTCCCCTGACCATCGCCGCCGCCCGCAACGAACGCGCGCAATGCCTGGTGCACTTTGACGAACGCGGCGCGGCCTTCTGTGCATTGGGACTGGCGAAGGCCTCCGGGCGCCCGGCGATCTGCATCTGTAC
>CAZLBS010000357.1:0-4576 GCA_964557505.1 uncultured Nitrospiraceae bacterium
CTTCATGAGGCGCTTTTCGACGGGGTCGCCCGTCTCGACGTACTTGCCGTCTTTGACTTCTTCATTCGCAAGCACGGTGCCGAGGGCTGGGCACCAATTCACCGGTTGTTCCGCCGTATAGGCGAGGCCGCGCTCGAGCAGCACCGTGAAGATCCACTGCGTCCACTTGTAGTAGTCCGGATCGGTCGTGTTGATTTCGCGGTCCCAGTCGTAGCTGAGGCCGAGCGCCTGAATCTGGCGGCGGAAGGTATCGCAATTCTGGTTGGTAATGATGGCAGGGTGTTCGCCGGTGCGGACGGCATGGCGCTCGGCCGGCAGGCCGAAGGCGTCCCAGCCCATGGGATGCAGCACATTGAAGCCGCGCATGCGCTTGTAGCGCGCCACGATGTCGGTGGCAGTGTAGCCCTCGGGATGGCCCACATGGAGCCCGGCCCCGCTCGGGTAGGGGAACATATCGAGTACGTAATACTTCGGCTTCGACGTGTCCAATTCGGACTTAAACGTCTTGTGCTCCAGCCAATACTGCTGCCATTTGGCCTCGATGGCCGTGAAATCGTATCCGCCCGTGGACATGCGATGCCTTCCTTCACGTTCAACTGAATACAAAGACCCGAAATAAAAGGGACATGGTATCACAAAGGATGCACACAGGATGGCTGGGCGGCAGGGAAGCTGCCTGGACAGGCAAACAGTCTTAAGCGGGCGCCTCGCCTCCACGCTGTTGGAACCGGCGCGCGTATTTTAGTTCCGGGTAAAGCTGCGTGACGCAATCCGGACAAAGGCTGTGCGTAAAGTCCGCCTGCGTGTGCGCACTTACGTAACTTTCCACGCTATTCCAGTATCCCGAATCGTCTCGGATTTTTTTGCAACTGCTGCAAATCGGGAGCAACCCGCTAAGCGTGGTTACTTCGGCAAGAGCGTGTTCTAATTCTTCCGTTTTTCGCGACAGATCGCGCGTGCGTGTCGCGACTTTTTGCTCGAGTATCTTACGCTGCTCACGCGCGCGCAGCCTGGCCCGGTTGATGAGTTCGAACGTCCACAGCAAAACGGACGCAATGAACAGGAAGACGATAACGGGGCCCGCCGCGATTGCTTGAGCAGGCACTACGTACCAACTGAGCAATAGCATGATGACGGCGGCGGCCATGACAAAGGACCAAGCGCCAAGGAAGAACATGGAGCCGGGGCTTCCCTTTCGCACCGATTGAATGGCGAGCGCCCACATCACGGCCACTGCCGCGATGCCAATATAGCGGTTGAGATACATCCGCCAAAGGCTGTCATAAAGGGATGTATACAAAAGATGAAGGACGCATACGGCGGCGAAAAGCAGTCCTAACCGGTACATCCAAGGGGTGTAGTGCTCAGCGTCCAGAAATTTCAACGCAAACATGAGAAAGGAGGCACTCATGCAAACGAAGAATAAGGTGTTCGCACGGAGCGCGAGCCATTGCCAGTCCGGCCAAAGGACCATCGGGCCGGTACCGTTGCTGGCCATCAAGAACAACAGAGAAGAGATCACAAAGAGAAACTGATAGCCGTACGCGGTATCGCGCAGCGTGACAAAGACAATGAGTTGGACCAGCGCGATGGCGAGAAAGATGCCGACGGCTATCCAGTGCGGATAGTAGCTCGTGGTTGCTTCGCCAAGAAAACCGGCCGTCCCGGTCACCGTGAGCCGGGTGCGAAAATCGCCAACGTTGTACACACGAAGGAGGAGTACCTGCTCTTGCCCGGGCTGCAATGTGACTGGGAATACAGGCAAGGGATACGGCAACTCCCGGCCGCTGAATGGGCGGGCGCTGCCGTTGAGGCTGCTACGAATGCTGTCGCCACGGGGAATGTGGAGATCGACGTAAGACGTCCGTGGATTCTCATACTGAAGGACGAATTGGTGGTTGTTCGTTTCGTTTCGAACCTTGACGGCAACCCAATGCACGTCGCTCGTCAGGCCCAACTCCAACCATTCTTTGTTGCCCACTGATTGAAATCGGCCCGCTTCGAAGAGGTCGAGCGCCTCGGCAGGATTCAGGGCGCTTCCCGGCGGCTCTCGATACCAGGATGCAAATGAGGTCACGGTCATGCGTTCGGCGCCACTATCGATGACAGCCGTCGAAGCTGCCGCGCCCGGAAGGGCGAAAAACATGATCGCTAGCGCGGCGCCCTGAAGCCTCGAGAGGAAAGCCCTAGCGGTCAGATCCTGCGGTTGTTCAGCCATGGGGGGACGCGCGCTCCAAGGGTCACGCCGCGATTTAAGTGGTTTCGCCTAGCAGTATAGCGCCGTTCACCCCGAGCGTCTACATGCTGTGTTAGCGCAGTGTTGACACGCGGTGCGCCAGACGCTAGCCTACCGGGCACTTTACATACCGTCAGGTAAACACACGAGGGAATCGAAGGATGCAGAACGAGTCAGCCGGTAAAGATCTCGCTATGGAAGTGGCGGAAGACTCGCGCGCTGAAGGCTGGGAGTACCCAAGCTTCGTCGCCGAGCTGTTTTCGGGCAATTTTCGCTGGGACATGTTGAGTCCGTTTCCGGAACAGAGCGCTGAGGACAAGCGCATTGGCGACGAGTACATCGCCAAGCTGAAGCCGGTGCTGGAGGCGCATATCAATCCCGAGAAGGTGGACCGCACCGCAACGGTTTCGCAAGAAGCCCTGGATGCGTTGGCCGAAATCGGCGTGTTCGGGGTGAAGATTCCGAAAGAGTATGGCGGCCTCGGCATGAGCCAGGTGAATTATGGCCGCATCATGGGCTTCATCGGCTCGTACTGCGCGTCGACAGGGTCGATTGTATCAGCCCACCAGAGCATCGGAGTGCCGCAGCCGCTCAAGCTCTTCGGCACGGAAGAACAGAAACAGAAGTGGCTGCCCCGCTGCGCGAGCGGCGCGATCTCGGCCTTCGCTCTGACAGAGCCGGGCGTAGGTTCCGACCCGGCGCAGATGAGCACGACCGCCACCCCGACGGAAGACGGCGAACACTACATCCTGAACGGCAACAAGCTGTGGTGCACGAACGGACCCGCCGCCGACTTATTGATTGTCATGGCCGTCACGCCTCCGAAGATGGTCAACGGCCGCGAGAAGAAGCAGATCAGTGCGTTCGTCGTGGAGAGCGATACGCCCGGCTTCGAGGTGGTGCACCGCTGCGACTTCATGGGCATTCGCGGCATCGTAAACGGCCACCTTCGTTTCAATGACATGAAGATTCCGGCGGGCAACTTGGTCGGCAAGCCTGGCGATGGGCTCAAGATCGCGCTGACTACTCTGAACGCCGGGCGCCTTTCCCTGCCGTGTGTGGCGGCATCGGGGAGCCGCGGCTCCATTCATGGAATGCGCGAGTGGATCAACGAGCGCGTGCAATGGGGGGCGCCGGTCGGCAAGCACCAGGCCGTCGCGGAGAAGGTCGCAACCATCGCCGCCAATGCCCTCGCGCTTGACGGCATGACGTGGCTCTCCTGCGGCTTCATCGACAAGGGTCAAACCGATGTGCGGCTTGAAGCGGCCATGGCGAAATACTTCGGCAGCCAAGTCGCGTGGCAAACGGCCGACGACTTCCTGCAAGTACGCGGGGGCCGCGGTTTCGAAACGACGGAATCGCTTCGGGCACGTGGCGAGAATCCATTGCCCGCCGAACGCTCGCTCCGCAATGCACGCATCATGCGGATTGTCGAGGGGACGGATGAAATCATGAAACTGTTCATCGCACGCGAGGCGATGGACGTTCATCTGCAATACATTCTGCCGATTGCCGCTCCGAAGCTGGCACGGGAAAAGAAGCCGCTTATGAAGGGGGTGCTCGATGCGGCGAAGTTCTATATGGGGTGGTATCCCAAACAGTGGCTGCCCGCTGGCGCGCCCCAGGCCCAACACCTGAACAATGCCAACCAGCAGCACCTGGCCTATTGCTCACGGACGGCGAAGCGGCTTGCACGCTCTTTGTTTCACACGATGGCCAGGTTCGGCCCGAAGCTGGAGTTCGAGCAACTCATCCTGGCGAATTATGTGGAGATTGGCACCGAACTCTTTGCGATGGCGTCGGCTCTGGCCTACGGCGAACACTTGCTCGGCAAGGACGGGGACGATGCGGCGCTGCAAGATCTGGTCGACCTATTCTGCCGGGACGCGCGCAAGCGCATCGAAGCAAACTTTGCAAGCGTCGGCGCGAATCACAATCAACTCTACAACAAAGTCACCTCGCACCTGATGGAAGGCAAGTACGAGAAGCTGGTGTGGGATACCTATTTGGAAGACCCGCCGTTCTGCCAGCAAGAGACGGTGACGGAGTGGAACGCCGCGCCCATGCCTACGCGCAAGGCGCCCGAACCGGCTGCCGAGACGCCCGAACCGGTCGCCAAGTAGACGAGGCTACTGAAGGTACATTGGCATGCCGCGGGCTCATGCATTTGCAGGGCCCGCGGCTTTTTGTTAGTCTTAAGGGCCTCGCGTACCCGTAGCTCAATGGATAGAGCATCTGACTACGGATCAGAAGGTTGGGGGTTCGACTCCCTCCGGGTACGCCATGAGATATTGTCAAATGTTGTGTATGGGTGTGAGATTGCATCCTGTAGGTAAGTGT
>CAZLBS010000358.1:0-4569 GCA_964557505.1 uncultured Nitrospiraceae bacterium
GGCCCGACTCGCCGTCTCCGGCATGGCAGGCATTCCCGCCGCTGCTTGGGCAAGCGCTTTGGCAGGCGCTTCTTCGCGCGGCCCATGATGGCCGTTCGCGCCGCCCTCGCCGAACAACGTCATAGAGCCGCGCGTGCCGGCCCCCGAGCGCCGCGTCACCCCCCGGCCGATGAAGTCGCCATCTACCAGGATAGTGCGCGTGCCGGCCAAGCTAAATGACATCGCGAGCGACATGGCCAGACTGGTCTTGCCCGTACCGCTCGCGCCGCTCGTGACCGTCAAGGCCACGGGCTCGCCTTCTTGCATGCGCGCTTGCAGCAGCGTCCTCACTTGATGCACGCACTGAGCGGCCGTCAAGGCTTCGCCCGGATCCGACAGTTGCTTGCCCAAATCCGGCAGCACCCCGAGGATGCTGGGGCGAATGTCTTCAGCATCCGCCAGATACTTCACGCGCTTGTTAAAAAATCCGAGCAACCCAATCAGGCCGACGCCAAGGCCCGCTCCCGCCATGCCGCCAAGCATCGCGAATTGCATCCGCTTCGACGAATTGGCAGGGCCCAAGGGGCGCTCCGCCTCGCTCAGCAAGCTCACCCGCCCGCCAACAGTCGACTCCACACTCAGTTCTTCGATGCGGTTTTGCGTCCGGTCCAGGTTCTCTTGCTCATGCTGCAACTCCGCCTGCAAGTTTTGCATGGTCAAGTCTTTGCGGCCGATGGCCAGCGTCTTCGCTTCAGCCGTATCAAACATCTTTTGCAAGCGCTCGATCTTGGCCTTCAGCTGTTCGGGATCCTGCTGCGCCATTGGCGCCGTCGCCCGCATCATCAACTCCAAGCTGCTGACCTGCATGTTTTTGTTGGCACGGTATTGCGCCGCATAGTCGTCTATCGCCTGCTGCTGCCGCTCCAGTTCCATCACTTCCATGCGATACTCCGGGAACTGATCCGGGTCTTTATAGATGGCCTTCTTTTGGGAAATCCGCAGCTCAAGCTCGTCGCGCTTCTGGATGAGCGACGCCATTTTGGCGTCGGTAAACCCGATCTCTTCCACGCTGACGATGGCTGGCTCGGCGGCGCCGCCCTCGTCCTCCGCGTTCTCCATCGTCGCCAAGGCCAGTTTCGCCGACTCCAGTTCGCTCTCGATCCCTTTCAGCTTCTGAAACTCGAATTCGTAAATCTCGCTCAGCTCGGTCGAGCCAAACTCCTGCGCGATTTCCATGATGTCCTTGCGGATGCCATCAATCTGCCGCTTGATTTGGGTCTCGCGCTCTTGCAGAAATTGAATGCGTTGGGCGTCTTTCACCATGTCCGTCTCGGAGTAGACCGTCATATAGGCGTCGACGACCGATTTCGCGCCTGCCTGCGCCCGGTTCGGGTCCTCATCGGTAAACACGACGTGTATGGTCTGGCCGCTGCGAGGCTGCAGCACTTCGAGCTTGCTCGTGAAGCCGCTGATAGCGCCCGGCGAATAACGCCCCCCGACCTCTTCCCATGTGTCGCTTTGCATCGCCATCGACACGACGCGCCGGCTCCGTATCAACGAAGCCTGCGTATCCAGAAAGGCCCCAAACATGGGGATCATCCCCGTTTCATCACTCTCGTAGAGCACCTTCGGCAAGACCGGCTTGATTTGAATGATGGCCGCGCTCTTGTATTCGTTCGGGAGCGCCAAATAGCCGGCGGCCGCGAAGCAAAGGCCAAGGACGATGCCAAGGCCCCCTGCAAGCACGTACCGGCCACGCAATAGCCGGTGCACGATCAGGAGGGGATTCGGCTCGTTTTCGCCGCCGCCCGGCGGCGGTCCCGACGGGCCCGCTCCGGCAACTGATGGCAATTGTGAATCGCTCATACTGTTTCCCCTGCCTCGGCAAAGGCAATCCAATCTTCGGCTGCTTTCAAAATACCACGGTAAATGTCCATACGCTCGTCACCCGACAGGCCCGCGTCCACCACAATCTGCAGGCTGGCCCCGCCAAAATGACGGGTCAGACGGTCCCGCGCCGACACGTCCAGTGCATCCATATCGGGGGCAACCCCCTTGCGCGGGACGACCACGAAGTGCAACACATTGATACGGGCCGCATCGTCGTGCTGATCGAATTCAAACAAATACTCCGTCGCCGGCACCTCATGCCCGCCTGGCGCTGTGATGGCGAGCGGGCGCATTCCGAGGGGCGTCCATCCCTGCGCTGGGTAACAGCGCGGCGGATAGTGCCCGAGCAAACTGCGGGCATCTTCACATTGAACCAGCAGCAGGGTGGCCCGCTGCCCCGTATCCAGATTGCGGTAGGTCCGGCTCAGCGACACATTGGCATCGAGAATGCGCAGCGCTTCCTGCCGCAACTCCGTGTCGACCCCGACCCACGCGTCCATCTGAAACGGAACGCGGTCAATGTTCTCGCGCACGGCCGCGTGATACTCCGCGACCCCTTCCGGCGCCGCTTGGCGGTCTTGCTTGTCTACCCAAATGCCCGCGAACAGCGCGAGAACCAAAACGGGCGGCATCACCTTGAGCATGCTTTGCTGTCCCTCATTGTGAATGACTTGCCACGTCCGGCGCGGCTCCCTTGGAAGCATCGCCGGCAGGCTTCTCCTCGGCCCCGCTTTCCGCCGCGGCAGCCTCTGCGGGCTCCGTCATCGCCCACCGCACGACCTTGCCTCCGCCTGCGAGCGCCAGCAGCGCGGCCGGCATCATGAGCCAGCCGCTGATGTCGTGGAAACGATCCGCGGTTTCAAGCGTCGAATAGCCATACAGCCATACAGTCGGAATTAGGCGCAGCACGTTGGCCACAATGGCAATCGCGGGGCTAAGCACCAAGATCATCAAACGCGCGGGCGTGCTCATCTCCGTTACAAAGGCAAACACGAAGCAGACCAGTACGAGCGCCGTCATCATGCGCATGCCATTGCACGCTTCCGCAATGCCGACCGACACCTCGTTGATCACCATGACATTGCCGCTCAGCGTCAAGGGAATGCCCACCGTCTCCAGCACGCCCGCCGTAATTTGGGCCGTGATGCTCTGCATCGGCCGGGCGATCTCCTGCCGCAGCATGCCCGGTACAGGCACCATAAATGCCAATACGGCGAAGGCCGGCCAGAGCCGCCATAGCACGTGGCCCCCGGCGATCGACACGACCGCGCCAATCGCAATAACAATCGCACCCGTGTGCCACATCGACTGATACAGGTTCATGTCGCCAACCGTATAGAAGAGCCAACCCAGCGCCACGATGCAAGGGCCGAGAAACATGCCCATCCGGCGGGCATCGAGGGCTGCGTCTTTGCGCACCCATGCCAGCCACGCCGCCACAAAGGGCACGAAAAAAATGTGGCTCGATTCCTCATCGCGCTGGGCAAGCCGGTAGATGTCCGACCAGGCATCCCACGTAATCCATATGCCGGCGGCTGCCAGAGCCGCCGCGGCGTATGCATGCCATGGCCGCCAGTATCCGCGCTGGGACGCAAGCGTCGTTGCGGAAGCCGAGCCGTTGTCGGACGCGGCTGCCGGCGTCGGCGCCGATGCCTGGATGCCCTGCTCGCCAAGGTACTCCATTGCACTGGCCGCTTTGGCGCCCCAGGTTTCCTTTTCCACACGCGCCCGGAGATCGGCCGCCGGGGGTGGGGATGCATAGGCTTCCCGAATCGCCTGCGCAAACGATTCGGGCGTATCCGCAACGTTGATGTGGTCCGTGTAACGCTGCAATTCATCAAAGGGCGTGCTGACCACCGGCCGGCCGACAGCCAGGTATTCCTTCATCTTGACCGGATTGCACGCCTTAATCCATGGGCTGTCGTTCCAAGGCATGATGAGCACGTCGCAGGCAGCCATGTAGCTCGCGATTTCGTCATACGGTTTGCGGCCGAGAAAATGCACGTTTGGAAGCGGGCACCAGCCTTCCGGCAAGGAGCAAGCGCCCACCATAACGAAGGAGCAATCAGGCAGCGCCTTGGCGGCCTCAACGAAGAACTCAGGCGCAAAGGTGTGCGCGTCGATGCCCCCGGCAAATCCGATGCGCGGGCGCGCGATACCACGCACGTCTTCGGGTTCAGACTCCTCCGCGCCCATGCCTGCCTCGGCGAACCGCTCATAATCGACCCCGTGATCCACGAAAGCGGCATGCTTGCATTCCGCTTTCTCGTCTTCGTACACGCTGGTCGAGCAATAAACCGTGAGATGCGCCGCTTGCTTCAGGCGCTGGTCATAGCCGCGAATGCGCCCTTCGTTGACGCCTGGAAAATGTTCGAAACGATCGGTCCGCTGGTAAACCAGGCCCGCGTGGGGAATCCGGTCCAACACCTCGGCAGCGGGCGGGCAGGCGACCCAAATGAGGGGCCGCGAGATGCCCATCCATTCCGCCGCGTCCTTCACCTGTTCGGCCAGCCAATACTGGGCCAGGGCCATGCCATGAAACTTCGGAATCGATACGGGGCTCAGCACGGCAAAGTTCTCGCGCACCTGCGCCAGGCCCCGAGACCAGCTGCGGGCTTTTCGGAGCACCCGGCGAAGAAACATGCCGCCCTCGGAGGCCGAAGGCGTTCGCATGCCAATCGAATTCACGTAGACCACCGG
>CAZLBS010000359.1:0-4567 GCA_964557505.1 uncultured Nitrospiraceae bacterium
GTAATCCGGCCGGTCCGCGGCACTCTCATGACGGAATGCTGCGACGACGTCGCCGTTGTGCACCAGAAAGACGCCTGGCATCTGCAGGCCATTGCCTTCAAGCATGCCGATGCCGTGACCCTGCAGAGCGGCCTGAGCGCCGCGCATCCACACTTTGGCGCCGAACAGTTGCGACGGCCGGCCCCGTTTGAGGCCCATCGCTTCATATAGGCCGCGCTCTGGATCAGCCACACGGGGCACATCATCCAAACCGTATTTGCCGAAAAATTCCGCGGCGCGCTCATCGGTGGTCATGTGCACCAGGCAGATACGAACCCCATCGGCCTCGATTTTCTCGCGCTTGGCCTGCAAGTCGCTGAGCGCCTCCCGGCAAAACGTGCATCCACTGTGGCGAAGAAATACCAAGAGCAAGGGATGCTTGCGCGAAATGGACGCAAGGGTCTGTCCGGTATTCGTTTTGAAGTGAGCGAGCGCCCGCGCGGCGCCTTCGCTGGTTGATTGCTGATTCATGCTGATTCTCCTGAGGAAGGCTCTGATGCCGGTGACGCAGGCGAGTTATGATGAGCCCGCCACGCGCCGGCCAGGATAAGGGCGAAAGGTATCCACCAAATGAGGTCATTCGTCACGATAAGCCAGCCGGCTCGCCATGGCAGGCGGCCCTCCACTGCTGCTTGTAGAAACCCGATGGGACCGAAAATCTTTCCCAGGAATCCCACGAGCACAATCGGCCAATGGCGGTAAGGGCTGGTTGCGGCAATCGCGTACCCAATGCCGTACACGCCGACGATCATGCCGATGCACTGCCACAGTTCGGGATATCTGGGGGCCATCATGCTGCCGAGATTGAAGAAGGTAACAGGCGAAAGAACGACTGAAGCGCCCCAGAGAATGTTGTACGCCGCGGCGGCCATGAGGACGCGGGCCATCCACGGGAGGTGATGCGTGTCGATGGACACGGGGGCTACGCTTCCAACGTGGCAGGCAGGTTCGCTGCCGCGCCTTCCCGGTACCGCCCGAGCAAATGGCGCAAGGCCTCTTCGAGTGTTCCGAAGGCGTACTCGAATCCTGAGTCCGTCAGCTTATGGGAGTCCACGCGTTGGCTCGCAAGCAGCAGTTCATCGGCCAACTCGCCGAGCGCGAGGCGCAGGCCAAACGCGGGTGCGGGCATGAGCGCGGGACGCCCCAGGACGCGGCCCAGGACTTGCGTGAAGTCCCGGTTGGTCAAGGCGCCCGCGGCAACGTTTACCGGGCCCTCGAGTTCAGCGGCGAGCATCATGTGATACAGCGCCCGTACGGCATCGTCGAGCGCGACCCATGAGAAGTATTGCTTGCCAGAAGCCAGGCGCCCGCCGGCGCCGACTTGAAAGACGGGCAGCATTTGCGCCAGCGCGCCGCCATCCATGCTAAGCACGGCACTGAAGCGCGGATGGACGACCCGGATGCCCGCTTCACGCGCCGGATCTGCGCTCTGTTCCCATTCCACGCAAACATCGGCAAGGAATCCTTCCCCGCGCTCGTTGTCTTCCGTAAGCCAATCAGCGCCTTGCGAGCCGTAATAGCCGATGGCCGAGGCACTGACCAGCACCTGCGGCTTGCGTTCGAGTTTGGCGAGCAGGGCCGCAAGGTTATGCGTGCCCGCAGTACGGCTGTCGCGAATGGCCCGCTTGCGCTTGCCGCTCCAAGGCTTATCGGCAATGCCCGCGCCCGCCAAATGGATGACCGCATCGAATCCCTCGAACTCATCCCGGTTCGCGACGCCCGTTTCGGCACTCCAACTGATGACCTGCGCGATGTCTTTGTGGGGCGAGGGCGTCCCTTTTTCCCGTTCGAGGACGGCGACGTCATGGCCGCCTGTCGTGAGGAACGGAACCAATGCGCGCCCGATGAGCCCGCTTGCGCCGGTAACCAAAATTCGCTTCGGCAAGGCGTCATACTGTGCGTGCGTCTGCAAGTCGAGGCGGGTTACCGCGTGCCGGTAGTGGAACATGGCCTCGAGTTTGCTGCGCACGTAGCCGAGGCCAAGCTGCCCGGCGGGACCGAACGGCGGCTCGAATTCAATATCATCGGTGAGCGTGCAGGCCTTGCCTTCTTCAGGCTCGAACCGGTGGGTGTGCTCCCATTTTGCGAACGGACCGCGGATTTGGACGTCCTCAAACTTCCGCCCCTTTTCATAGCCGCGGTGTTCGGCGACCCAGCGCTGGGCAATAGGACCCGTCTTGATGCGAAGGGTAACGCGGGCGCCGTCCTCGATTCCGCCGCTGCGCTCTTCTAACACGACGGGCTCCCATGGAGGCGTCAGCCGCTCGAACGCGCCAGGGCGTTCATGCCATGCAAACGCCGTGTCGCAGTCGACAGGAAGCTGCGTCGTCCGTGTATACCGTGCCATGTGTGGTTATCCCCTAGGGCGAACGGTCGCCAAGCCGCCATCGACTCCCAAGATTTGTCCCGTAACCCAGCTTTGCGCGGGATCGAGCAGCCATTCGATAGCCGCCGCGATGTCTTCCGGCTGTCCCAAACGGCCCAATGGATGCATGCTTTCGCTCGCTTTGCGCGAGGCATCGTTTTTGGTGATGCGTTCGCTGAGCGGCGTTTCGACCAGCCCCGGGGCGACGACGTTGCAGCGAACGCCGCGCGGGGCATACGTTGCGGCTGCCGCCAGCGCAAGGCCGGACACGCCGCCCTTTGCCGCAGCGATGGCTTCATGATTGCTGAGGCCCACCCGGGCGGCCGTCGTTGACATCAAGACGATGCTGCCCCCGGTCTTCATCATAACCTTTGCGCCCGCGCGAACGACGGCGAAGGCCGTGTGTAAATTGACCCGCAGCGTTTCGTCGAATTCCTCGCGGCTGGTCAGATGCGCTGGCTTCAACATGATGGAGCCCGCGCAATTGACAATGCCATCGATGCGTCCGTGCGTTTCGTGGGCCTGTGCGAGATAGGCTTCTACCGCATCAAAGTCGCTCGCTTCCAACGGCTGAGCCGCGGCGCCTAGTTCATCCGCGACTGCCTTCACGCTGCTCTCCGTGCGTCCGGCAAGCTCGAGCACGGCCCCGCGCTCATGCAGGCGGCGCGCTACGGCGCTGCCGATGCCGCCCCCTGCCCCAATAACAACCATCACTGCGTTTTTCATAAAAGTGCTATTGATCCCTTATCGTTCAAATCTTCCTTCATGCTGACATTGTGTAATAAGACACGGCGTCATGCCGTGCGCATTCCATGAAATGCGATGAAACGGTCCGCGCCTAGGTTCGGTTTCGATAGAGGGACGCGTCGACAGCGGTACGCATCGCGGCTTCGTTCAGCCGGCCGCCCAGAAAATTGTTGACCTTGGCGGCCCAACTCGCTGGGTCTTCCACGGCTTCGCGGTGCGGCACATACAGCACGTCGACATTCGGGCTTCGCTCGAGCCACGACGAGACCTCGCGCAAATGCTTGTCGTATACATCACGCATGCGGCTATCTGGAATCTTGTCTGGGTCCTCGCCCCGGCGAATCATCATTTTTCGCTGCGAAGCGAGCACTTCATCCAGGTCGCGCTGCATGAACACAATCTTGTAGTGATTGCCGGGCGGGAGATGCTGCAGCAGAAAGGCGATGATTTTGACAGCCTTGCCTTTGGCCTCAGGGATCCAGTCCTGGTCGGTATCCAGCTTTTTGACGCGTTCGAATTCAAAATACCCTCTGGGATTATCCTCATCCGCCGTGCGCTCGCCATCGCTCAACACGGGCAGCCCTCCGCTCTCAAGCATGCGCATCATCATCGACGTGCCTGAACGCGGCAGCCCTGACACTATGACAATATCATCACTCATATGCGATACATTCCCCATTGAGCTTGGCCGAATACCGGCCGCCCTCGACTCCTGCTATGGTCCACGCACGCTCGGGACCGATGCAAACGCTGTCAAGGCGTCTCGCGTTCCATGGCATCGATGAGACTTCCGTAGCCCTCTCGATAGTTCTTGAAACGAAAGGCGAATCCGGTCCCTGCTAGCCGCGCATTTGAGCAACGCTTATTGCTCGAGCGCCGCCGGCCCGAGTGTTCCGCGGGCACAACGGTTGGTTGCGCGACGCGCAGCCGTTCCGCGAGCCAGCGCAAAATATCCGCTCGATCCGCCGGGGCGCCGTCCGTTCCCAAATAAACCGGCTGTGGGTTGGCAAGGAACAGCAAATGTTGCAATGCGGCCGCGCAATCTTCCCGGTGGTTAAGGTTCAAGTATTGCGGCGGCCCGTCCGCGATGACCGCGCTGCCATCGCGCACGCTGTCGATGAGACGGGTGCGGCCCGGACCATAGATGCCGCCCAGGCGCAGTGAGACGGTTGAATAAGGACTCTCTTGAAGCAGCCGCTCTCCTTCCAAGATGCACCGGCCGGAGAAGGCCGTGGCTTCGGCGGGGGAATCCTCGTCGACCCATTCGCCGTCTGTCTGCGCGTAGACCCCCGTGCTGCTCGTGAAGAGAATGCGCCGCACGCCTGCACGGCCCTGCGCGAAGGCATGCAACAGATTTCGCAGCCCATGCATGTAGGCGCGCTCGTAGGCCTCTTCCGTGAAGGCGGCGGCGCCGGT
>CAZLBS010000360.1:0-4561 GCA_964557505.1 uncultured Nitrospiraceae bacterium
GGAACGCACCCGGCAGCTTCGCGCGTCAGAGCAGCAGTTGCGCGGGTTGCTGCACAACATGAACGAAGGCTTTTTGACCATCGACGATACGTTCCGCATTCGCTTTGCCAACAAGCGCATTGGGGACTTGTTGCACGTGCCGCCGGAAGAATTGACGGGACGCAGCGTGTACGAGTTTCTCAGCGCCGAAGCCAAAGTGACGTTGATGACCGCGTTTCACCGGGTGACCGCAAGCGAAGAAAGCGCGCAATATGCGCTGGACCTGATTGCAGCCAGCGGCGATTCGCTCGCGGTGTACGTCGCCATTGCGCCGGTGAATGATCCGCACGAGGACTCGCTGCGGTTTTCGCTGGTCGTGACGGACGTGAGCGAACTCCGGAGCATGCAGCACGAACTCGAACAGCGTGCGGAAGAATTGCAAGCCTCGAATGAAAACCTGCGGCATTTAGACCGGACGAAGGATTCTTTCCTGACCAATGTGTCGCACGAATTGAGGACGCCCTTGAGCACGATTCAGGGTTATCTCGACATGATGTCGCAGGGCGATTTGGGCAAATTCGGTCCGGCGCAGCAGCGCGCGCTGGAAGTCATGCGCCGCAACTCGGACCGCTTGTCGGTGTTGATCAACGAGATGCTCGAGTTTAGCCGCATGGAGATTTGGGGCATCAAGTTGTCGTTGTCCGTCTTCGAGCCCTACAAGATAGCCAAAGAGAGTATCGGCTCGATGCGGCCGCAGTTGGCCCAGAAGAGTTTGCATGCGACGGTATCCTGCGCGGAAGACTGCCCGCTCATGTGGGGCGATCGGAAACGGCTGATTCAGGTATTGGGCATCTTCCTATCCAATGCCATCAAGTTCACGGAGAGTGGCGGCAGCATCACAGTGATCATTGAGCAGCCGGAGCCCGGCACGGTTGCGATAGCCGTAGAAGATTCAGGCATCGGCATTGAAGAAAGCGTGCGCGCGCGGATCTTCGACAAATTTTTTCAAGCAGACAGTTCATTGAACCGGCGGTACGAAGGGGCGGGCATAGGCCTTTCGATCGCGAAATCCATCGTGGAAGCCCACGGCGGCCGCATCGAGTTGGAGAGCCGGGTGGGGGAAGGCAGCACGTTTCGCATGATCTTCCCGGATTCACAATATGGGCTTCATCCGGCGGCGCCGGGCGGGAGCTTGCCCGAATTCTCTGGCGCCGACGTGCTGGTCGTGGAAGAGAGCGAGGTATTTCGAGGCGCCTTGCGGCAGGCGTTGGAAACACACGGGGCGGAAGTGCGCGAAGCCGGGAACGGGTACGAGGCAGCCCGCGCCGCACAGGAGATCAATCCCGCTCTGGTGTTCATCGACGAAGCTGTCGGCGACCTGAGCGGGCGCAGCATCGTCAATATGCTGCGGAATAGCGGGCTTTCTGAGGAGCATCCCATTGTTCTTTTCGCGAGCGGGCCAGAGCTTTCCGAGATGTCTCCCGGAGACGCCCAGAACACCTATTGGCTTCGCAAGCCATTTAGCTCCGAACGCCTGATGACGGTTGCGGGCAAGTTGCTGCGCGGGGACCTGGATGCATGGCGCCCGGACGCCGCCTTTCAGCGCGAGGCATCGCGCCAACGCCGGCATTGCGTATGGGTCATCGATCCGGATCGCGAATTCCTGGAATGGATTGCCAGTGCCTTGCAACACCGCGGCTTTGCCTGCATAGCGTCGGGCAACGTCGAAGAAGGCGAGGCTTTTTTGATGGAGTTTATGCCGGAACTGGTATGTGTGAACGCCGACGGCGACCTGACCGCCGCCCAAGTGCGGCAATCGCTGGAGGACGCATTTCCGGGTGCGGCGTACCGTCTGGCTGCGATGACCGCTCGAGGCGGTCGGCCGGGCCACACGAGCAATGGCTCCGCTACAAACGGCGAGGGCGGGGCCGGCGCGCTCGCGGAATACGACACGGTGCTTAGCAAGCCCTTCACGGTAGATGAGTTGGCGGCGCTCCTGCCGCCACCCGCTCAGGAGGTCCACGCGTCATGACAGATTGGCGTTTCGCCGCGCTTGCCCTCACTGTTCTCCTTATGCATGCCCATGCGATGGCCGATGCGCCGCCGGGTCCTGTGGAAGGCGGTCTCGCCATGCCATGCGAAAGCTACATTGTGATTGAAGCGAATACAGGTCTCGTGCTCGCGGAACATCAGGCGGATGTCCCGCGGGCTCCTGCCAGCATGGTCAAGATGATGGTCATGTTCCTTGCGGCGGAAGGCGTCGAAGCGGGCAAGTGGCGCCTTGACGATGAAGTCACCATCTCGGCGGAAGCCCAGCGCATGGGCGGCAGTCAAATGTTTTTGAAGGAAGGGGAGCGTTTTCCGCTGGGGAGCCTCCTGCTTGCCGCCGGGGTGGCCAGCGCCAACGATGCCTCGTATGCGGTGGGCGAATTCTTATTCGGCTCGGAAGCGGACTGCCTTGAGGCAATGAATGCGCGGGCGGATGAACTGGGGATGGTCGACACCACGTTCAATAGTTTGCATGGATTGCCGCCCGATCCAGGCGAAGCCGCGGATGTGAGCACTGCCCGCGACATGGCTATCTTGGCGCAGTGGTGCGTGCGGCAACCGCTCCTGATGCAATGGGCTGGTCAGGAGAACGTCGCCCTGCGCGAAGGCGATGCGCCGAAGTACAACACCAACAAACTGCTGTGGCGTATGGACGGCGCGGACGGTCTGAAGACAGGCTTTACACGGGCGGCAGGTTACTGCCTCACAGCAACAGCGGAACGTGAAGGCATCCGCCTGATTGGCGTGGTCATGGGCTGCGACCGGCTGAGCGCCCGGTTTTCTGGAGCAGAGGCCATTCTCGAATATGGTTTCGCCAACGTGCGGAAGACCCCGATGCTGGCCGAAGGCGCGGCAGTCGATGCCGAGATCCGGGTTCGCAACTTTGAGGGGCGCGCGGTGCGTCCGCGGCTCGCGAGCGATTTGGTGAGCATCATTCACATACGCGATATCGACCGCGTACAACTTATGCCGTCTGTGTCTGAGGAACTCGAGGCCCCGCTGGCCGCAGGAACCGTCGTCGGAGAGCTGCTGGCTTTGGTCGACGGGAACGTGCGTGGCCGGGCGCCGCTGATCATCCACGAACCCCTTCAGGCAGCGGGCTGGCACTGGAAACTCAGGGAGGCGGCCCAGACGGGCGTGCGCGGCGATTCGTAACGAGCCGACTGGCCCCTAGCTGTCAGCCTGCTTCAACGCCTCGATCGCGGAAAAGTAAGAATCGCTTTCAAAGATGAAGCTGCCGGCAACCAGCACGTTGGCCCCAGCTTGAACGGCCTCCCGGCCGGTTGCTTCGTCGATGCCGCCGTCTACCTCGAGGTCCCTGCTGCCGAGCATGCCCCGCACGAGTTCGATTTTTCTGAGCATCTCCGGAATGAACCGCTGGCCGCCGAAGCCTGGGTTAACGGTCATGATTAGAACCATGTCGACATGCTCGGCCACGAATTCGATGGCGTCCTGAGATGTGCCCGGATTCAGCACGATGCCTGCTTGGCAACCCTTTTCGCGAATGGCTTCAAGCGTCCGCAAGGGATGGTGAGATGCTTCGATGTGAAAGGTGACGATGTCCGCGCCGGCATCGGCAAACAGAGGGGCATAGGTGTCGGGGTCGGCAATCATCAGGTGAACATCGATGGGCACGGTGGCGTGGCGGCGAAGCGAAGCTACGACAGGCGGGCCGATTGTAATGTTCGGGACGAAATGGCCGTCCATCACATCGACGTGAATCATGTCGGCGCCGGCGTCAATGACAGCCGCAACCTCTTCGCCGAGACGGCTGAAGTCGCTCGCCAGAATGGACGGCGCAACCTTAATAGCTGGCAAGGCCACCCTCCTCCTCGACGCTGTGATCCGTGACAACCGCGGCTCCCTCGCCCTCGTAGTAGTACGTCTTGTGGAGCTTGCCGTTGAGGTATACCTTCACGGAGACGTTGTCGCCAATGTACAAGTGTCCTCCATCGGTCAGCGTCTTGCCTCCGTCGAAAGATTGCTCCGGCTGCCAGACGGTGCGGCGCCCTTCGCTGTTCACAATGTCGATTCGAACGGACGGCATGAAGAGCGATTCAGGCACAGTATAGGAAAACTCGGCCCGCCGCAGGGCACGCTTGCCGGTGATGTCATCGCCGCTGGTCAGAATGGTGTACGTTACGACATTTCCCGGCTCGATAAGGGAGCCGGGCGGCGGCTCCTGCTCGAGCACTACGTCGAGCGGCACATCTTTTCGATCGGGTTCGAGCGCGACGCCCTTCAAGCCCAGATTCTCGAGCACTTCCTGCACCTCGACCATCTCACGCCCTGTCAGATCGGGCATGAAGCGCTCGCCGCCCGCGCGGCCCGCGCTGACCAAGAGATTGATGGCCCCGCCCCGGGGCACCATCTGCTGGGCGGGGGGGTCTTGTGCGATGATGGTATCGGTCTGAGCGCTATGCGGCACGCGCGAAATGACGCCGACTTGCAGCCGCTGCTGCGCCAGGCGCTCGCGCGCGGTTTCCAAATTTGTATAAGTAAGGTTTGGCGCGTCGACCACGCGCGGCCCAGA
>CAZLBS010000361.1:0-4561 GCA_964557505.1 uncultured Nitrospiraceae bacterium
AGACGAAGCGCAGGCCTTCATCGTTCCAGATGGTCTCAACGATTGAGCGCAATTGCCCGGCATCGGCCGCAAAATACAGGCGCGTCTTGTCATGCTCCATGATGCCGCTATGCGCGAAAAAGACGTTGATGCCGTAGTGGCAGGTGTTGTCCGCAATCTCATCGACCCCGGCATGCGAGAAGTGGCAGATGACATTCGCCTCATTCAGCCGCGCCATGGTCGCTTCGGAGATGATCATTTCGAGAAACGCGCTGAACGTGCTGAAGATCGCCTGCTTGCCATTCTCGAAACCAAACCCCGCCGCCGCTGAAAAGTTGCCCCGCTCTTGCACGCCGCCATTGATGCATACTTCCGGGTGTGCTTGCCGGATGTGCTTGAGCCCCGTCGAGCCTTCCAAATCGGAATCAATCACGAGAATCTTCGAGGTGCGCTCGGCTTCCGGCATGCGCTCGAGAATGCCATTGACGATCGCGCCGAACTCATTGCGGTTCGACGCCATTTCGTCTGAGCTGCCCATATGGCTGAAACTGACGGTGGGCTTTTCGACGCTGTTGAGATAGTCCACCGCTTGGTTGTGGCCCCGCGCCTCGAGGTAGGCCAGCGCCTGGTCTTTCTTAATGACGTCATGGCCTTCATGATTGCCCTCGAGGCCGGGAATGCCCGGCGCCATCGGCCGCGTGTTGATCAGGGCGGCAGGCCCCTCCGTATTCATCGCCCAACACATGCGCCGGTAGAGGCTCTCGAAGTCCTCGGGGTTGCCCTCATCCACGGCAAGCCCATGACCCGCGAGTGTCTTGCCGATGTCATAGCCGGGCAAGTATTCGAGCGGGTGCCCCGAAATGGTCACGTTGTTGTTGTCGATGCACAGCTTGACGTTGAGCTGTTGGGCCACCGCCAGACGCGCGGCTTCGGCGTCGTTCCCCTCCATTTGCGATCCATCGGAACCGAACACGAAAAAGCGTTTGCCGCGGTTGGCCAAGGCAACGCCATTGACGAACGGCCAGAGATGCCCCAGGCGCCCGCTGCTGAACTTGATGCCAAGGCTCCGGTCCAGCTCGGGGTGGCCATAGAGCCCATGAAACGCAGCGCGGTACTGATACAGCTTTTCCCAGGGCAGTTCGCCGTTGAACGCGGCCATCGCATATTGAATGGCAACCCGGTGTCCAGCCTCGTCCCAAAACACCGGATACACCATCTCGTCATGACGCATGAAGCCGTCGGCAATGAGCACTTCCGGTACGATGCTGTAGGCCCCGCCCGTGTGGCCGGCGAATCCCTTGATGCCGGCAATAGCCGTGAAAAATACGATGGTGTCGCGCACCGTCTGGATGTTGGTTTCAAGCTGCGCGCGCTGCTCCGGCGTCAAGGACGGCTGCGACGGATCCAAGGGCAACGGCTTGTATTGGTGTACATCTATCGGTAAGGACATCAGCCCAGGCTCCTTGTGTTCAGGTGGGGTTTTCCCCTTGACGCCCCCAGAGATTGCCGGAGTATAGCAAGGCAACATGCCCCCGTGTCACACCAGCTTTACGCGCCTACGGCTGGTCATGTTAGTGTTTGTTGGTATTCGTCTCGGGGATAAAAAAGAGTCAGTTCAGCGGGCAAAATTGCCCTTGGGGGATACGTGTCGTGGAAGTCATCGCAGGGGCGCTCGCCATTTTTTTGCTGCGGATTATCGACGTATCGATCGGTACGACAAAACTGCTGTACCTCGTGCGCGGGCAGAAGGCGGCGACCTCGGGTCTGGCCTTCGCTGAGGCGCTTGTATGGGTCATCGCCGCCGCTCTTGTGTTTCGCAACTTGGACAATCTATGGAACATGGGTGCCTTCGCGCTTGGCTTCGCCGCCGGCACCTATGTCGGCATGGCCATCGAACAATGGATAGGTTCCGGCCACGTCATGATGCGCATCATCACGCGCGAGCGCGGCGTTGAACTGATGGAGGCGCTGAAGGAGCGGGGCTTCGGGCTCACCGCCATGAACGCACGCGGCGGGGAGGGTTCCAAAGTGAAGGTTGTGTTCCTCATTTGCAGGCGAAAGCGCCGCCGCGAGGCCCTCGACACGATCATTTCCGTGGACTCGCAAGCCTTCGTGACCGTCGACCCTGTCACCCCGGCCAGCGGGGGCTACATCATGCCCGGCGCCATCCCCGCCAATATCCGGAAGTAGCTGCGCCGCCCGTCAGTCTCGCGGGGTCTCAGTAATGACGGCGATGCCGCCTTCGCTCATGTAGAAGCGCTTCGCGTCTTCCTCGGGATTTTCGCCCGCCACCATGCCTTCGGGGATATGAACACCTTTGTCGACAATGCATCGCTTGAGGCGCGCATGGCGGCCCACATTCACTTCGTGCATGAGGATGCACTCCTGGATATCCGCGTAACTGTTGACCCGGACATCGGGCGACAAGACGCTGCCGCGCACGAGGCTGCCGCTGATGATGCAGCCGGGGCACACAATCGAATCCACGGCAGCGCCGAACCGCTGGCCCCATTCGCCGAAGGCAAACTTAGCGGGCGGGGTCTGCGGAACGTGGGTACGAATCGGCCACTCCGGATCATAGAGATTGAAGGTCGGGTCGATGGCGGTCAGATCCATGTTTGCCTCGTAATAGGAGTCGATGGTCCCGACGTCGCGCCAATACTGTGTATGCTTGCGGTTTTCGTCGACGAAGTTGTAGGCGAACACCTGGTGCGAATGCACCAGCTTCGGCAGGATGTCCTTGCCGAAGTCATGCGAGGTGGTTTCAGCCGCGTCGCGCTCGCAGGCCTCGATCAACACTTCCGTATTGAAGCAATACACGCCCATCGAAGCGACAGCGACGTCGGGCCTCCCGGGCATTTCTTTTGGATGGGCGGGCTTTTCGTCGAAGCCGCGCACGCGCAAATCCGTGTCGACCTCGAGGACGCCAAAGCGCGTCGCCTCGTGCAGCGGCACCATGATGGTGGCGACCGTGAGGTCGGCCCCGGCGCGGCGGTGAAAGTCGACCATGCGCTTATAGTTCATTTTGTAGATGTGATCGCTGGAAAGAATCAGGACATGCCGCGGCGCAATTGCCTCGATGGAATAAATGTTCTGATAAATCGCGTCTGCCGTGCCGAGATACCAGGATTCACTGACGCGTTTCTGCGGCGGCACGATGTCGATGAACTCCCCGAGTTCCGTGTGCACGACATTCCATGCCTGGCGCACGTGCCGCGACAGCGAGTACGACTTGTACTGCACGAGCACGAGCATTTGCCGGATGCCGCTGTTGATGGCATTGGACATGGTGAAGTCGATGAGCCGGTAGACGCCGCCGAAATGCACCGCCGGCTTGGCGCGGTGGGCAGTCAAGGGCCATAGGCGCTGCCCTCGTCCCCCGGCGAGAATGAGGGCCAGCACTTCGTGCATCACCTGGGGTTCACGCATGAGAGCCGTCCCCCTCGTTCTTGTTTGGGCCCATTCGCCGGTGCGCCAATTTTCGCCTGCACCGGTCTCCGCGAACACGCCCCTCCTAATACACAGTATACGGGATTACGGACTCGGACGCTAGGAACAATGCCCCCTTGGCAAACTGCTCGCTAACGCGCTTTCCGCAGCGTCACATCGTCGTGCACCGTTCCAGACGCGTCGATGGCCCGGCAGCGAAGCTTATTCCGCCCGACTTCAAAGGCCATGTACACGGGAATGCCCGCGAACTGACGCGCGGTGTAGGGCTGAGGGACGAGGTCATGGGCTTCGTTCGGTATCGAAATCGTCATGATGTGCGTGGTGCCCCGTGCCCCTTCCGGCTGCGGCTGATCCTGGTACATGGGATGGGTTCGGTGATAGTGGTGGAAGTGCCCTTGAACGGCGATGTCCACCTCGTATTTGTCGAATAGATACCCCCACAAGGCGCGGATTTCCGGATAAGGATGCTCGCTGTTATAGGGTGGAAAGTGAAACACGGCGACACGCCAGGCGGCGTTCGAAGCGGCGAGCGTTTGTTCGAGCCATGGGGCCTGCGCCATGGCGGGCAAGCCGGAGTCCAGCACGATGACTTGCAGGTTGCCATACTCGAAGGCATAGGTCCTTTCGGGTTCAAGCCCGGCGGGCCCGTTCTCAGGGAGTGCATGCATCGCACGCCACATGCCGGCGCCCAGGCCGTCTATTTCATCATGGTTGCCCAGGGCGGGCATCATGGGCCATTGCCCAAGGAGAACGCTGCCAGTTGCGAAATACCGGTCCCAGTGGTCGCGGTACTGACCGGTGCTTACCAAGTCGCCGGCGATGGTGGTGAAGGCGGCATCTGGGAAGCGTTCGAAGGCGGCTTCGGCCAGTGGTTGCCAGGGTTCGATGCTCTGCGTATCGCCAAACGCGATGAAGGTGAACGGCTCGGGCCGGGCAGGCGCCGTCCGGAACGTGGCAGTCCCGGTCCATGTGTTCATTTCCGGATGTTCGACCCGGTATTCATACGCCGTTCCAGGGGTCAGGCCGGCAATGACCGCGGTAAACTTGTGGCAATAGCGGTCGTTGGCCAGCATGCGATCTTCGACGGCCGCGACCTCCGCCTCGATGACCCGGAATGGCCCTTCCGAACCCT
>CAZLBS010000362.1:0-4547 GCA_964557505.1 uncultured Nitrospiraceae bacterium
ACGCTCCCCTCGGCATCGAACCGGTGGAAACGGGCATCAAACAACCCTTCCAGGGCGGCGCTCTGCAACAACGCTGCAGGCGTGCCATCGAAGTGGACACGGCCCGCCTTGATGCCCACGACATGATCCGCATCCAAGGCCCCGTGATTAAGATCGTGCATCACGGCGATAAGCGTTGCGCCGCGCTCCTTTCGGAGGCGTTGCAAGGCCTGCCGCACCGCCGCTTGATGCGTGTAATCCAAGAATGCCGTGGGCTCGTCCAGCAACAGAATGGGGGATTGTTGGGCAATTGCCGCGGCAAGCAGCACCAGCCGCTGTTCGCCGCCGCTCAGGGCCGGCAGCGCGCGCTCCGCGAACGCTTCCGTCCCGGTCATGGCCAGCGCATCTTGAATCGCGGCGCTTCCCGCGGGGTCATGGCCGGCGGCCAGCGGCGACTGACGCGCATACCGCGCCATCCCAAGAAACGCCCGCACGGTAAAAGGTGCTGGCTCATGTAATTGCTGTGGAACATATGCGATATGCAAGGCGGTATCGCGCCGCGTCCAGGTCTTGAGCGGACGCCCGCCAAGACGCACCGCGTGCAGGCCGTCCGGAAGCAACCCGGCTAAACAACGCAGGAGCGTCGTCTTGCCTGCTCCATTGGGGCCAATGATCACCGAATACTCGCCTTGCCAAAACGTGCAGCCCACGCGGTCAAGGAGCAAGGCTTGCCGGCGCCGAACGGTGAGCTGCTCGACTTCGAAGGCCGCGATGCTCACGCGGCGTCCTCCAGCGCTTCAGGGTGAAGCAGCGTTGCGATGAGCCGCGCCGTTTCCCCGAGGCGGGGTCCGGGTATCAGCAGACGCTGGCCTTCCAACGCATACACCTTGCCTGCGTCAGGAGCCTGCAGGCCTGGCACTTGAGACCAAGCTGCTACGGGGTCATACGCCGCAGGTAGCGCTCTTGGGTGCAATTCGATGATCACCTCGGGCTGGATGCTGAGCACGCCTTCGGCTGTAAGCAGCGGCGCCGCGGAAAACCCCTCTTGGTATGCAGGTGTACCCCCCGCGGCCATGAGGAGTTCCTCCAAAAAACCGCCGGGTTCCGCAAGATACACTTCGCGTATGGTCGTTTCTGACGGGTCTCGCCCAACAACTAGCAGAACGCGTGGGCGTTCCAGGCCGTCTACAGCCGCGCGAATGGCGTTAAGTTCCTGGGTCACGGCTTCGCGCAATGCCAGCCCGCGCGCCCGATCGCCGCAGGCCTCCCCTACCGTTACGAAAGATTGCAGCACGCCGTCCAGCGTCTTCTGCGGCACGATAAGCGGGTTGAGGTTGAGCGCCTCCATGCGCGCGGCCTCGGCCGTATGAAACTCGTTGAGAAACACCACATCCGGCTCAAGTCCCGCAATCGCCTCGATGTTCGGCGTCATCCCGCCGGCGCGGGGCAAGTCCTTGACAGCGGGCGGGTATTCACAAAAATCGCTCACCGCGGCCAGTTTGCTGGTGAATCCCAGTGCGGCGACCGTTTCGGTCAAGCTTGGCACAAGGGTGACCACCCGCTCGGCAGGCCCAGAGGGCGCCTCGGCAGGGGCCGGCGAAGTGCCCGGTGCATGAACGGCAATTTCGCGAACGCCATAAGCAGCCATAAAGCAAATGGCAGCCGCGGCAATGATGACGAATAGGCGGTACACAAAATCCCCCTGCGCAAGCAGTTCCGGCTGGAAGCATACATGAGGCAGGCGCGCAGGGGGCAATGCGCCCGAGTCAGGAAAGTGCGGGAGCAGGCGCTGCGGCCAATTCCTCATAGAGCCGGATGTATTGGGGCACGATGTCCTTCTTGGCGAAGAGCCGCTTCGAGCGCTCTTTTCCTGCCGCCCCCATGCGCGCTGCGAGTGCCTCGTCTGTTAGCACCGCAATCGCTCGCTCGGCCATGGCTTCGGTGTCGCCCACTTCGCATAAGTATCCGGTCACGCCATCCTCGACCACTTCCATTACGCCGCCGCTCGCCGTCGTCAAGACAGGAATGCCGCAGGCCATGGCCTCGAGCGGAACCAAGCCGAAGCTCTCATGTTCCGACGGCTGGAAGACGAGATCGGCACAAGGCAAGATGCTCTCCAACGTTTCGTTGGTGCCCAGATACTTAATGCGCTCGCTGATGCCAAGTTGCTTGGCGACCCCAACAGCCGACATGCGCTCCGGCCCATCGCCCACCATGACCAGCCGCGCAGGTACTTTGTCGAGCACCTTCTTGAACGTCCGCACCACATCGGTCACCCGCTTCACCGGGCGGAAGTTCGAGATGTGCATCACAATCTTCTCATCCGTTTCCGCGAAGTGACAGCGCTCTGTTTTTTCCGGGCAAAACTTGCTGTGGTCTATAAAGTTGTAAATGGTCCGAATCGGTGTGCGAAGGTTGAACTCACGCATCGTCTCATTGTTTAGCCAATTGGAAACCGCCGTCACGGCGTCGCTTTGTTCCATGCTGTGCCGTGTCAGCCGAAAGAACGATGGATCGCTTCCCACAAGGGTAATGTCGGTCCCGTGCAGCGTCGTCACAACCTTGAACCGTTTTTCCGGCGGGAGCATGTCGCGCGCCAGAATCGCACTGGCCGCATGCGGAATCGCATAGTGCGCATGCCATATGTCGATCGCATTCTCATCCGCGATTTCGCAAATCTTGTTGCTCAGCGCAAGCGTATAAGGGGGATATCGAAACAGCGAATAGGCCGGCACGTCGACCGTGTGATAGAAAACATTCTCATGGAATTCGAGCAGCCGAAAGGGGGCCTCGTGCGTCACGAAATGGACCGCATGTCCTTCATTGGCCAACGCGATTCCCAGTTCGGTCGCCAGAATGCCGCTGCCGCCGGCCGATGGATGACAGGTGATCCCGATCTTCATGATGTTCTCTCCAGGCCGGGCACGGTGGCCACCGCAATAGGCCCTGTTGCATGCAAGCCTTCCGCATAGCGAACGCCGATTCGTCCGCCCCAATACGCGGCTCGTGTTTCGATCCCCCGCCAGAACGCCTCCGACGCCACGTATGTTTCCGGTCCCTCGAATGCCGGATTATGGAACTGCGAGGCAAAGGCCTTGAGCGCGGCCACCTTTGTATCGAAGGACGATGAGATATCGATGAGCATATCCGGCGGCGTGGGGTCGCCATATACCCGGTAGAAATACAGATGCTCCGGGCGGTGTGGCTCCTGGCCGGTGTCAATCCGCGTCAGCCCAGCCAGATAGGCAGCATCACGCACCAGCGCAAACGCCGCGTCGTGATCCGGATGCCGGTCCTGGTCGAGCGGCGCGAGCAGCACGCGCGGCCGCAACTCGCGCAGCTGGCGAATAACCGCCCGTCGCTGTTCCGCTCCGTTGCAAACGCCTCCGTCGGGCAAATCAGCACATGTCCGGATGCTGGCGCCAAGAATCTTCGCCGACGACGAGGCTTCCTCATGGCGCTGCTGCGGCGTGCCGCGCGTGCCCAATTCGCCGCGCGTGAGATCGAGAATGCCCGTGGCATGCCCTTCAGCCGCCAGCTTCGCCATCAGGCCGCCCAGCCCTACCTCGACGTCATCTGGATGCGGGCCAACTGCGAGCACCTCGACTCTCACAGCTCGATTTCCTGCAACTCAAAACGGGTAAAGTCCAGTTCCTCCATGAGGCGTGGAACGAGTTCCCACCCCTGGGCGAACAAAAACGAGATGACGCTCAAGACCCGTTCTTGCGGCTTGCGTCCTGGAGCCAGCGTTCGGCACACCCGGCGAACTTGCGCCGCAATCGCCTGTGCATGTTCCTTGTCTTGCTTCAGCACGGCGCGTTCGATCCGGTCGAATTGACGCACCGTGCGTTCGGCCAAGGCCTCGGTCATCTGGTAGGCCAGCGGGTCCTGCGAACGCATTTCTTCAGCCAGTGCCAGCGCCGCCTGCTCGACCGCCCGGCGCTTGACGTGCAGCTCTTCGAATACGCCATTGGCTGGTACAGCCCGCAAGGCCCGTTCGGTCAACGCTTGTTCTGGCGCGTAACAGTCCTCGATGGTAAAGCCAAACTTCCGCCGCAGGGTCGTGAGTTTCGCCGTCGTCAGCAACACCCGCACCCGGGGATACACCAGGGGCATCGGCAGCCGAAAGCGAATGAATACATTGCGAAGCTGCGCCCAATACGCAATCTCGCCAGGTCCCGCGACATACGACATCGTGGGCAGCACCAGTTGTTGCACCACCGGCCGAAGCGCCACGCCTGCGCTGAACCGCTGCGGCGCCTCATCCAGAATGGCGAAAAGCGCTTCCTCGTCAAAGCGTTCCCCGCTCGGATGAGCGGTAAACGTGCCTTGCGAAAAGGTCAATTTCTGGCGGACCCCGCCAATGTCGAGATAGAAATTGCACTCGTCCGGCTGCTTGATGAGCTGGGGCTCGAAGCCCAACGCGCTGAGCAATTGCGCGGCGTCATTCACAATCCGCGTCGTCGTCAACGGGTCTTCAATCTCGGCCCCGAAGATCTCCGCGGCCAGCGCGCGCGGTTCCGCCAGATGCGGCGCGAAGTAAACCATCGGCGTAGCCGCGAAAAGCC
>CAZLBS010000363.1:0-4528 GCA_964557505.1 uncultured Nitrospiraceae bacterium
CCCGGCGCCGATGTCATTGGGCAACAACGATGCGCGCTTTGGCCTCGCGCATGGCGCTTGCATCATGGCGCACCGGGAAACCTATCTGCGTGTGGGGGGACATGAATCCGTGCGCGATGCCATCTTTGAAGATACGATGCTGGCGCGGCATTGGCGTGCGGCGGGAGAGCGGGGCCTATGCCTCGATGGTCAACACATCGTGACCGTGCGCATGTACGACAGTCTCGCCGCCATCTGGGTCGGCTTTCAGAAGAACTTCTATCCTGCCTTTCAGCGTGGCCGCACCTTTTGGCTTTTTCTTGCCGCCCATGCCGCGGTCTTCCTGGGGCCCTTCGTTGCCGCGCCTGCGATGGTGCTGTTTGGTTTGCCGCCGGCCGCGCTGCTGCTTGCCCTGGCGGCATGGGTGGTCGTGCTCGCGCGCCTCGCCATCGCGGGGCGCTTCGGCTATAGCGCATGGTCGGCCCTGTTGCATCCCGCCGCGGAGACAGGCTTCATTCTTCTCGGCATCTCCAGTTGGTGGAAGTGCGTCAGCGGACAGGGCGTCTCGTGGAAGGGGCGCACCTACCGCGCCTCGCGGGCCGCAAACAGCGATCCCGATGATCCTTTCAAGCCTTCTGCCGTGACGGAATCCCGCCTGCGCGAGAAGGAACCTCATGACCCGCAATAGTGCTACGCACAAGGCGGTGGTGATTGGCGGCGGGCTTGGCGGAATGGCCGCTGCCCTGCGCCTGGCCGCCCAAGGATGGCAGGTCACGCTATGCGAAGCGGGCCCTGCCCTCGGCGGAAAGCTCAACCGCCACGCGGCGCAGGGCTTCACCTTCGACACAGGTCCTTCGCTCATTACGATGCCCTGGATTTTCGAGGACTTGTTTCGCGCCGCTGGAGCCGATATGTCGGAGCGGCTTGAAATTGTCCCGGTCCGGCCGCTGGCGCGCTACGTGTATCCGGACGGCACGGCCTTTACCTTCAGCACCAATGCAGCCGAATGGGGCGCCGCCGTGAGCGAGCTCGAGCCGCGCGACGTGCAAGGCTTCTACCGCATCATGAGCTTAGGCGCGAAGCTGTACGAACTGTCAAAGGCCACATTTTTGAATCAGGCCCCGGGCGAGCCGCCCGGTCCCGGCATGCTGAGGGCGTTGCGCCATTTCCCCCTCTGGCGTGGTTGGGGCAACTACGCGAATACTGTCGCCCATTACCTCAAGAGCCCATACCTTCGCCAGCTCTTCAACCGGTACCCGACCTATGTCGGCTCTTCGCCGTATCACTGCCCGGCCACCTTCTTGCTCATTCCATACCTTGAATGGGCCTTTGGCGGCTGGTACGTGATGGGCGGGTTATACCGGATCGCAGAGGAACTCGAAGCGCTCCTGCGCGAGCATGAGGTCGACATTCGCGTGAATGCGCCCGCGGTTGGCATTACGCATCTCGGGCAGAAAATCAACGGCGTGAATCTGGAAAATGGAGAGCACCTGCCGGCACGGATTGTGGTGATGAATGGCGACGCGTCGGACGCGCCCGGCCTCTTGGGCGAAGCGGGCGCCAAGCCGCTTCCAGAAGAGCGCCGCAGCTTGTCCGGTTTCTGGATGCTTCTCGGCCTCAATCGCAAGCTGCCTGATCTGCATCATCACACCGTTTTCTTCAGCGCCGACTATCACCGGGAGTTCCTCGAGCTCTTCGAGGCGCGGCGCTTTCCCGAAGATCCGACGGTCTACGTCAACATTCCGAGCCGTACCGACCCTAGTTGCGCGCCAGATGGGGGAGAAGCGCTCTTCATCATGGCGAATGCGCCGGCCAATGCCGCCGCTTGGAACGACGCCCGCGCCGCCAGCGCCCGCGAACGGGTCTTCAACCGTCTCCAAGCCAGCGGCTTTCCTGACATTGCCGATGCGATAGTCATCGAAGACATTTGGACGCCGAAGCGGGCCGCCGAGCGGTATCGCATGCCGGGCGGCGCCATCTATGGCCAGCATTCGCACGGCTGGCGCAATGCCTTTATGCGGCCGCCCAATGTCAGCAGCCGCTACAGCGGCCTCTATTTCGCCGGCGGCAGCACCCATCCCGGCGGAGGCACGCCCATTGTCCTGCGCTCCGCGGAAATCACCACCCGGCTTATTGCCAAGCGAGAAGGCTCCCCGTGAACACCAGTGCATCGCCCGCCGTTCGACTGTTGATTGCCGCCTACATCTTCTTCCTTCTCGGAGGCCTCTTCTCGTACGTATTCTTGGGCGGCCCGCCGGACCATGTCGCCTGGACAGCCCCGCTCTTCATGCTTATCGCGGGCGTCCTCACGTTCATCGCCGTCCGCCCCGGCGATCGCTTGGGCGTTGTGCTCGCGGGCGCCATCGGCTACGGCTCCGAAGTCCTTGGCGTCCATACAGGCTTTCCCTTTGGCGGCTATGAATACACCGAAGCCTTCGCGCCCTTGCTCTTCGGGGTCCCGCTCGTCCTCACGTGCGCGTGGATTATCCTCATCGCATATGTCCGTGAAATGCTGCGTCCCTGGTTGCTGAATCGTTGGTGGGAAGCCGCGGCAACGGCCGTGTGGATGACCAGCGTCGATCTATTGCTCGACCCCGTCGCTGCCGGGCCGCTCAATCTTTGGCAGTGGGACAAACCTGGCGCCTACTACGGCATCCCGCTGAGCAATTTTGCCGGCTGGCTGCTGGTCAGCGGATTCATCGCCGTAGCATGCCCCCGCCCGGTGCAGCACGCAAAAGGCCCGCGCCTGATTGGCTTGAGCATTGTCGCGTTCTTCCTCGTCCATGCCCTCAACAATCAACTCTGGCTCGCGGCTGGCGTTGGCGCACTTCTCTTGATGCTTCATGCCGTGCTCGCCCTAACGGAGAACCGCACATGAATTGGCTCCTCATCGCTCACTTCGCGGCCACTTGGTACATGATCGGCCTCATCTGGTTCGTCCAAATCGTCCACTACCCATTGTTTGCCAGCGTTCCCACAGAGGGCTTTGCGGCCTACGAGAACCTTCACACGCGCGCCACGTCCTACGTCGTCATTCCACCGATGCTGGTGGAGTTGGCGCTGGCCTTCTTTTTTCTGGTCCGCCGCCCGGAGAACCTGCCGCTTTGGGCCGCCGTAGCGGGGGCCGCGCTCGTCGTGGTCATCTGGCTGAGCACCTTCCTCTTGCAAGTGCCGCAGCACGCCACCCTCGGCAACGGCTTCGACGCGCGCGCGCATGCGGTTCTCGTGGCCACCAATTGGCTGCGCACAGCTGCATGGACCGGCAGGGGAATCATTGCCGCCATTCCATTTGCCGCGTCGTCAACGCCGTAGCCAATTACCGGTCCGCTATCTGTTAAAAACATGTTTCAAATTTCGGCGGGATGCTGTACACTACGTACATGCGGACTTGCACGCGCGGTGGGGTGAATGCGCGGAAAAGCCGCGAAAGCCTCGAACGACACCGGGGGCGACACAGACAGGCGCCTGAGCGCCGTGCCCGGTGCTGAGAGAGGCGAAGCCGCGAGAGACGAGCCATTCTTGAGCGGCAGGGCCCGGGGGTGCTAACCCATGGAGCGAATCTTTACTGTCCAAGAGGCCGCCGACTACCTGAAGGTGCGCCCCGAAACCATTCGCCGGTTGTTGAGCCAAGGCCGGTTGCCAGGCAATAAAGTCGGCCGTGCATGGCGTATTCCGGAGAATGCCTTGATGGCCTTCTTGCGCGGGGGCGGCATGGAAGCCGCGGATATCGTGCCGCGCGGCAACGGCAAAGGGGCCTACGCCCACTCCGTTGAGGCCTAAATCCCGCTCGAAGCTGCGCCGCCGCAGGGATTGAGCAATACGCGCTGCGCCGGCAACGGCGCGCGCTTGGCCCGCCTGATGCTAAGTCAGCGGGGGCATATCTACTGTTGTTTCCAGAGCGGAGCCGTCGCGCGAAACGCCGTACTCGTTGAGTTTGTTGCGCATCGTGCGCACGCTGATGCCCAGCACCTTCGCCGCGCGGGTACGGTTGTCCGCACAATGCGCCAGCGTCTTGAGAATTAGTTCCCGTTCCATCTCGTGTACCGTAGTGCCGATGGGCAGATGCACCCCCGAGCCGTTGGACGGCGCCCGCGGCTGCAACCGCCCCAATTGGAAGTCGCTGGCTTCCAGCACGTCATGCCGCGCCATCACGACCGCACGCTCGACCATGTTCTGGAGTTCCCGCACATTGCCGGGCCAGTCATGTTGCATGAGCAGGGCGCGGGCCTCATCTGAATACTCCCGGACCGCCCGCCCGTGCTCCCGGTTGAAGCGCTGCAGGAAATAATCCAGCAATTCTGGAATGTCTTCTTGCCGGTCCCGTAACGGGGGCAAGTGCAGCGGCACGACGTTAAGCCGGAAGAATAGGTCCTCCCGCATGCGCCCCTCGGCCACGGCTTCCTCGAGGTTGCGGTTGCTGGTGCACAAAATGCGCACATCCACTTGCTGCACTCTGGTCCCGCCTACACGCTCGAATTCGCGCTCCTGAAGCACGCGCAGCAGCTTCGGCTGCAGCTCGACATCGAGTTCGCTCACCTCGTCCAACAGC
>CAZLBS010000364.1:0-4526 GCA_964557505.1 uncultured Nitrospiraceae bacterium
GGACCTCGCCGCGGTACTCGCTGCCATACGCCGCCTCGTACGCCGTCTGCACCAGGGTTTCCAATTGGGCCTCGACCGGAATGCCATGCATCGGCCGCCCGGCGACATCGGCAGAGGGGCTGTAGGTCAACGGCAAGACGTCATGGTCACGCGTCAGCATATGCGCCGTGCGCGCCTCGTCAAAATCATGGTCCTCCGTTGCCAGCCAAAACACAGGCGCCGCGGGCACCGTTGCATGCCGGCGGTATTCGTCCGCGAGCCAGCACGCGGTCAAGGCCTTATACACCGTGTACAGCGGTCCGCAGAAAAGCCCCGTCTGCTGCCCCGTGACGATCGCCGGCGTGCCGCCTTCGATATGGCCTGTGCCGCCCAGGTATGCCGTGTAGTTGTCTATCGTCTCCCGCATCTTGCCTGGCCACCGGTGCCCAGTCGCCAAGCCGCCAAACAGCCCAGAGGGAGGCGCCGCGAAAAACGGCGTGATCGCCGGGTCGTTTCGGACATATGCCTCGTAGATGCTGCTCACAGTTTGCGTCCGCACAGCATCATGCGCGGCTTATCCGGCGCAAGGGGCGCGCCGTCGTAATCGCCGAACACCGCCGCCACTTCCAGCCCGGCCGATTCGAACAGCGCGGTCATTTCCGTCAACGTGAACAAGCGCACCGACTCGTGGAGCCGCGCCACCTCTTCGCTGCCGCGTGCGACAAGCGCTTCCTTATTTACCCGGTTGCCCTCAATCCAGCGATGCTCGCGCACCTCATAGGCCCCCGCGCGCCGCTGCGATTCCGCAACCAGCGTTGCCGCAGCATGGTCCCGGTTCACGTGGTCAATCCACAACCGTCCGCCGGGCAGCAGCGCACCCGCCATTTCAACGAGCGCTGCCTCGTTTTCCGCATCGTCCTGAAAATAGCCGAAGCTTGTGAAAAAATTTGTTACGGCGTGAAAGACGCCTGCGAAGGGGATCGCCCGCATATCAGCCCGCACCGCGGCGCCCCGGCTCACGCCATTGCACGCGCACTCGCGCAACAGATTTTCGCTGTAATCAAGCCCGAATGCATCTGCCGTATAGCCGCGCAAAAACCGAAGATGCCGCCCGCCCCCGCAAGCCACGTCCAACACGCGCTCGCCGGGACGGATGTTCACGCACTGCTGGGCAAAGCGCACTTCGCGTTCCGCTGCCTCCGGGGTCCTGTGCGCGTACAGGACGGGGTAGAGCGTCCCAAACGCAAGCGCATACCAATCGGGCGCGATATCAGGGCGCGGCTCGTTCATGCCGGGCGCAACCTAAAACGGATCGCCGACACGGTGCAGCTTGAGCAGATTGGTTTGACCCGCGAGATGCATCGGCAGTCCTGTAACGATAATGACGACGCTGCCCTGTTGCGCGTGGCCCGAGTCCATCAAACGCTGCTCAACGGTGCGCACCATGTCCTCGATGGAATCGGCGTGTTCCAGGTAATGCGGCGTGACGCCCCACACGAGCGAGCATTGCCGCTCAACGCGTGCATCGGCGGTAAAGGCCTCGATCGGCACCGGCGGGCGGTAGCGCGATAGCGCCTGCGCCGTGCCCCCCGAGTTCGTGATGCAGACAATGCGGGCGACATCCAGCAGATGCGTCATGCGCGCCGCCGCCTGCCCAATCGCGTCGACGAAATTGTCGCCCTTCGTTACGTCGTCCAGAAGCCGTTCGCGCCGGGCGCGCCGGTGCACGTGCCGAGTCGCCTCGTCGGCGCTTGCCGCTATCGACGCCATGACCCGCACCGTCTTCACGGGATACTGACCCGCCGCCGTTTCCCCGCTCAGCATGACCGCATCCGTACCGTCATAAATGGCATTGGCCACATCGCTCACCTCAGCGCGCGTGGGGCGGGGGTGCGTGGTCATCGATTCCAGCATTTGCGTGGCCGTTATGACGGGCTTGCCGGTCCAATTGCATTTTCGGATCAGTTCTTTCTGCAACTGGGGCACATTGGCCATCGCCGTTTCCACGCCGAGGTCGCCCCGCGCCACCATCACGCAATCCGTTTCCGCCAAAATCGCGTCGAAGTTTTCGATTGCTTCCGGCCGTTCAATCTTTGCCACGATTTGCGCGGGATTGCCGTTCGAGTCGATGCGCCGCCGCACCGCCGCGATATCTTCCGGCTTGCGCACGAAGGACAGCGCCACGAAATCGACGCCAAGCTGCAAGCCGAATTCGAGATCGGCAATGTCTTTCTCGGTCAGACTTGGCGCGCTTACGCTGATGCGCGGCAGGTTCATGCCCTTGTGTTCGCCGAGCATGCCGCCAATGAGCACCGTGCAGTGCACCTCCGGCGGACGCACAGCCTCTACACGCAAGCACATCAGACCGTCGGCCAGCAAGATGTTGTCGCCTTCCTTCACATCTTGGGCAAGCGCATTGTAGGTCGTCGAGATGCGTCCCGGCCCGCCTTCGATGTCCTCGGTGGTTACAACGAGCGGCTTTCCTTCCTCGAGTTCGACCATGCCGCCGCCGGCCAAGCGGCCCGTGCGAATCTTCGGGCCCTGCAAATCCATCAGCACGGCCAACGGCTTCCCCGCTTCCGCAGCCACCGCACGCAAGTTTTCGTAGGTCGCGGCGTGGCTTTCGTGCGTGCCATGCGAAAAGTTCATGCGCGCCACATCCATGCCTTCGTCAATCATCTTGCGCAGCGTGTCGCGATCCGAACTTGCCGGACCTATGGTGCAGACAATCTTGGTTCGGCGCACGGCGATGAGTTCCTCTGACCAGGCTCGGGGCTAATCGTTCAAGAAGGCATCGTGAATCGCACAGACGGCGCGGTTCAAATCGCGTTCTAAAACGCCAATGATGATGTTGATTTCCGACGAGCCCTGGTCGATGACAATGATGTTCACTTCGGCATCAGCCAGCGCGTTGAAGATGCGCGCCGCCGTGCCCACACGCGCCACCATGCCTTCGCCAACCACGGCAATGATGGCCAGGTCCGTCGTCAACGAGACGTCGTCGGGCTGGCAATAGTGCTGAATGCCGCTCAAGACCGCCGGCGCCTTGTCGGCCAGCTCTTCGTCTTGAACAATCAGGCTGATGGTATCGATGCCCGTGGGCATATGCTCGAGGCTGATGTCGTGCTCCTCCAATACGGAGAGCACGCGGCGGGCGAACCCGCGCTCCTTATTCATCAGCGCCTTCATGATGCTGATCATCGAAAAGCCGCCCCGCCCCGCAATCCCCGTGATGGTGCCCGAATGTTCGCGGTGCGCGACGATCATCGTGCCGGGGTCGCTGGGCTCGCTTGTGTTCCGAATGTTGATGGGGATGCCCGGTTCGCGCACCGGATAGATCGCTTCGTCATGCAAGACCCGCGCACCCATATAGGAAAGCTCCCGCAACTCCTGATAGGTAATGGTGTCGATGCGCGCCGCCGAGGCGACGAGCGCCGGGTCGGCCTTGCGAAAGCCGGAAACATCCGTCCAGTTTTCATAAAGTTCGGAGTGGGTCGCCCGAGCGACGATGGCGCCGGTGATGTCGCTCCCGCCCCGCGAGAACGTCTTTACCCGCCCATCAGGACGCGCGCCATAAAACCCGGGGATCACGTACCGGTGATGGGCGGTCATGCGCTGTCCGAGTCCGTCGTAACTCACAGGATCGAGATTGCCCTCTGCGTCGAAACGGATGACTTCCGCGGGGTCGATGAATTCCGCGCCGAGATAGACAGCCAGAATACGGCCATTCAAATACTCGCCCCGGGAGGCCATGTAGTCGGGCGTCTCACTTTCGGCGGCCATCGACGCAATGGCCTGCAACTCGGCTTCTACATCAAACGCAACGCCCAGCCCCTCGACAAGCTCGACAAAACGGCCTGTGATGATGTCTTGCACTTCCGCGACGCTCAAGCCCTGCCGGGCCAGGCCGTGCCATGTGTAGAGCATGTCCGTAATCTTGGTCCGCTGGCGTCCGCTTTCCCGGAGCAGAAGGCACAATGAACCGGCGGCGCTCATCCTCTGCGATGATCTCCGCCGCCCGTTTCACATGCTCCACGCCCGCAAGTGATGTGCCCCCGAATTTGCAAGTGATGCCGCCCATCGATGCCCCCTGCTGCGTATGCCTCGCGGCCGCACTCCGGACAGCCGCGTCCCCAAGTCAACTCACGCCTGCGCCGTAGCGCGCTGTGCTACTGCGGTACGATGCCATTAATAAGCCGCAAGATATCGTTGTACGTAACGAAGAGCATCAAGCTCAGGATCATTACGACGCCCGCGAACTGAATGCGTTCTTGCCAGCGCGGGTCCATGGGCTTGCGGCGCACGCCTTCGAACAGCGCCATCACGCATTGCCCGCCATCCAAGACCGGAAGCGGCAGCATGTTGATGACCGCGAGGTTAATGCTGATGAGCGCCACCAATTCGAAGAGCCGGTTCCACCCGAGGGCCGCCGACCCTATCGTTGCTTGCGCAATCAAGATGGGGCCGCCCAACTCCGTACCGCTGACATCCCGGGTGATCAAAGCGCCCAGAATCTCATACATGAACACCAAGTCGCCGCGCACTTG
>CAZLBS010000365.1:0-4525 GCA_964557505.1 uncultured Nitrospiraceae bacterium
CGCAAACGCCTTTGCAAGCAAGGCACGCAATACCCCCTTTCAGGGCATGCGCCTGCGCGGGCGGGTCTGCCGGACCATCTGCGCCGGCAAGACAGTCTTCGAGGCCTAGCAACCTGCCCGCTCCTCTCTGAGTCTGTACAAATTTCAATGCAACCCTAACGCCTCCATAGCGCGTGTATGGTGAAATACGCAGCGTGGGTTTTCTTTCGCGGGGGCAGCAACGAAGGAGGCGGCGTGATGCGGCGGAGTGCGGGTGGATTTACCTTAATCGAACTACTGGTCGTCATTGCTATCATCGGAATCTTGGCGGCCATTCTCTTGCCGGCTCTAGCCCGGGCCCGAGAGGCGGCACGCCGGGCGAGTTGTCAGAACAATCTCAAGCAGTTGGGCCTGATGTACAAGATGTACAGCGGCGAATCGCAAGGCGAACGCATGCCCCCGATGATGGTCTTAGCGGGCCCGTCGCTCGACTGCAACGCGAGCGAGTACCCGTTTTCTCAACAGCGGGCCGATACCGTGTTGGTGAGCGTCGGGCCGCTCGTACCATCGATCTTTCCCGAGTACATCGCCGATCCCTTTGTCTTTCTGTGCCCAAGCGACCCAGGTCAAATAGAGGGCGTGCGTGAGGAAGCATTTGTCGATGAGGCAAGCGGCGAAACAATCTTTGGCTTTCCCTGCAACGAAGGCTGGCTCGGCATGAATGCGGTCGACAATAGCTACAACTATTTGGGATGGATGCTCGACCGCATTGATGGCGATGATCCTTCGCAGCCTTCCTCGACCCTCGGCTCGCTGATCACGGCTGTTGTGCCGGATGCCGACCCGAACGCCTTTCCCGCAGAGGTCAACTTTCCAAACCAGCTGCGGGGCTGGGTGGCCGCCGCCGGTTCTGCCTTTTTGGAATCGGAGACGGCGGGCGACAACACAATCTTTCAAGACCTGGCCGATACCGATCTCGATTTCTCGGAACTGAGCGTGCTCTTCAGCGTGCCGCCCAACTCGGGCAACGGAGAAAGCGATACGCTATTCCGCCTTCGGGAAGGCATTGAGCGCTTCATCATTACCGACATCAACAACCCGGCTGCGGCGGCACAAGGCCAAAGCGAGTTGGCCATCATGTGGGATACGCTGTCGACAAACCCGCGCGATTTCAATCACGTGCCGGGGGGCAGCAATGTGCTTTACTTGGATGGCCATGTGGATTTCCTGACCTATGCGATTAATGGCCCGGGCCCTGTCAATGGCGGTACGGCCGTGGCAGTCGGCGCGATAAGCGGCCTGGACTTCTAGTCCGGTACAACGGATTTGTTCAAGAACGGCCCTGCCGCTCTCCCGAACGGGGCGGCAGGGCCTCGTGCATGCGCTGGACTCTGTTGCCTGAGCTGCACCCTTTGCGCCACGCTATGCGCCTATGCTTCTAGAAACCATTCATGGCGACACGTGGATTTACCGGCTTGACGGCCGCATTCGCATCCTCGGAGCGGCGGTATTCGTGCTGGGGGTCGCGCTCAACCCGTCGCTTGCCGCGGCTGGGACGGCCTTGATAGCCGGCGCGGGCCTATGTATCGCGGCGAGCATTAGCGGACCCATCTTGGCGCACCGCCTGTTGCCGCTGAATCTGTTCATGCTTGCCATCGTGCTCATCATGCCTTGGAGCGTGCCGGGTTATCAGATGCTCGGGGCGGGCTCATTCAGTTACACCTTCGAAGGTTTCTTGGATGCCCTCGCGATTGCCGTCAAGGCCAATGCCATCTTGCTGACTGTGACGGCGCTGGTAAGCACGCTGCCGCTCGTGCGCCTTGGGCAAGACTTGGAGCGGATGCACGTTCCGGTAAAGCTGACCCGCCTGCTCCTTTTCATGGTGCGGTATTTGGAAGTCCTGCGGCTTGAATTTGACCGGATGCTGCGGGCGGCGGCAGCGCGGGGCTTCTCGCCGCGGCTGAATCAGCATACCCTTAGGACCTACGGGAACCTCATCGGCATGCTGCTGGTGCGCGCCTACGACCGGGCCGAGCGGGTCCAAGCGGCAATGAAGTGCCGCGGTTTCACGGGACATTTTCCGGTGGCTTCAGCAAAGCCCATCCATGCGCGAGACCATGTCTTCCTCGCGGCGCTGTGCGTGGGGGTTGCGGCGCTCTATGGATTCGGCCCATGAGCGCGGGGAGCCCGGGAGAGAATGGCGCCCTCATTCGGCTCGCTGGGCTTCAATTCAGCTACCGGCCCGAACGGCCGGTCCTGCGGGGGCTGCATCTGACGCTTCATGAAGGCGAGCGGATTGGTCTCACAGGGGCCAATGGGGCCGGCAAATCGACGCTGCTCCAGCTTATCGTTGGCCTCATGCCCCCGGCGGATGGCATCATTGAGGTATTGGGTACGCCCTGCTATACGGAAGCCGACTTCGTCGCGGTACGGCGCGTGGCTGGTTACTTGTTTCAAGACTCCGACGACCAGTTGTTTTGTCCCACGGTGGGCGAAGATGTTGCGTTTGGCCCCCTCAATTTAGGGCATTCCGCGGCGGCTGCCACGAAGATAGCGCTGCACGCCCTCGAGCAGGTTGGGCTGGCGGGTTTCGAAGACCGCATCACGCACGAGCTTTCGGGCGGCGAGAAGCGCCTGGCCGCGCTTGCGGGCGTGTTGGCCATGAAGCCGAGAGTTCTGCTGCTGGATGAGCCGCTCACAGGGCTCGATGCCAATGCCGTGGAGCGCATTGCCGGCGTGCTCGACGCCCTGCCCCAGGCCATGTTGATCGTGTCGCACGACGCAACGTTCTTGGACAGGCTTGGCGCACGCACCATCCCTATTGATTCACTGCAACAGGCTGCGGGCGAATGAATCGCGCACGGGCATTGTTGCACGGCGAAAAGAGGGTGCGGCCCACGGGGAAGCCGCATGTCAGCGATTCGCAACGCATTGCCTAAATACAGGAGAAGCAGCGGGTTATGGCTCAGGGACCAGTGACGATAGTTGGGGGCGGCATCGCGGGCTTAACGGCAGCTGCTTTGCTCCGCGAGCACGGACACGATGTGCGCGTTTTGGAGGCTTCGGACCGCGTCGGCGGGCGCATTGCCACGGATGAGATAGAAGGCTACAAGCTGGACCGCGGCTTTCAAGTCTTGATGAAGGCGTATCCCGAGTGTCAGCGGATGCTCGACTATGATGCGCTCGAATTACATGACTTTTACCGGGGCGCAGACATCCGGTACGAAGGAGGCTTTCACCGCATCGCGGATCCCCTTGCGCATCCGCAAGACGTGTTTCGAACGATCACGAATCCCGCGATGCATTATTTTGATTTGCTGGTAATGGGAATTCTTCCGGGCAAGCTGCGGCATGAGCGCATTACAAAGGCGCACTGGCTTCATAGCATCAGCACCTACGACTATCTCAATCGGATGAATCTTGGTCCGGCGCTTCGTGACGCCTTCTTCAAACCGTTTTTCGGAGGGGTGTTTCTCGAGAATGATCTCGAGACGCCGGCGAGCATGTTCGCCTTTGTGTATCCCCTGTTTGCCCAGGATGCCGTCGCGCTGCCCGCTGGCGGCATGGAGGCGATCCCCCGGCAACTTGCCGCGCGCCTCCCCGAGGGCAGTGTTTGGACGCACACGCGCGTGACGGGCATGCAGGCGGATCGCGTGTGGCTCGAAGACGGGCGCGAGCTGGAAGCCAGCGCGGTCATTGTCGCGTCGGATGCGGACCATGCCGCGCAGCATGACCCGGAGACGAGCGAACGGCCCTGGCGGGGGACGGCTACGCTGTACTTCAGCGCCCCGAATGCGCCTATGGCTGAACCGATTCTTGTGCTCAACGGTGAAGGCCAAGGCATGGTCAATCACATTTGCGCGCCCAGCAATGTGGCGCCGTCCTACGCGCCCGAGGGGCGGGCGCTCTTGAGCATAAGCGTGAATGGCCTGCCCGAGATGGATGATGAGACGCTTGGCGCAAAGGTCATCGATGAAATGCGCGCGTGGTATGGCGATGAGGTGGGGCAATGGGACCACCTGCGGACATACCGCATTGCGCGGGCCTTGCCCAGGCATGACACGCTTCCGGCAGACGAAAAGAGCGAAGCGCGCACCTCAAACGGCTTGTACCGCTGCGGCGACTATTGCGTGAATGCGTCGATCGACGGGGCCATGCGGTCGGGGCGGTATGCGGCAGAGGCCGTGATCGAAGACCTCAACCGGCCGGCGCGCCTCCAGGGCGCGGGCACGCCTGAGCCGGAAGCGGTGCTGAGCTAAGCGCAATCGTTTTGACTCCCCTGCTCGCGGTCAACGAAAACGGATTGTACTGCGAAGCAGGGGATTTTTATGTGGATCCGTGGCGGCCCGTCGCGCGGGCGGCCGTGACGCATGCCCATGCCGACCATGCCCGCTATGGCTGCGCCCGCTACCTGTGCAGCGCCGAAGGCGAACGGGTCTTCCGGCGGCGGCTCGGCGCGGAGGCCCGCATCGACACGCTGGCATATGGGGAAGCCGTCACGCACCAAGGCGTGCGCGTATCGCTCCACCCAGCGGGGCACATCCTC
>CAZLBS010000366.1:0-4254 GCA_964557505.1 uncultured Nitrospiraceae bacterium
GCTCGCTCAAATGGTCGACCATGTTCTTGATGCCGCCGAGCGTCATATCTTCCATCCGGAAATACTTGGCAATCCGCTCGATGGTGTAGCTGCCATACGCGCGCGGCCAGGCGTGCTTCGGGATGGGATTCAGCCAGCAGACATGTTCGAAGCGATCCCGGAGCCGGTTCAGCCAATAGGTGCTTGGCCGCGGGTCATCACTGTTCCAGACGATCTGGCCGTGCGGCCACTCCAGTTCCTCCGGAGCCATGCTGGCATCCCCCACGATCACGATGCGCGTGTCGGGCTTCCGCAACAGCAATTGGTCCATCGGATGCTTTCGAATGCGGCGCGGATCGATGAACACACTTTCGTATATCGTGTTGTGAAAGTAATAGGTTTGCAGATCCTCAAACCGCTCATGCATTTTTGAAAAGAGCAAGCGGGTAATGTCCACGAACGGCCTCATGCTCGACCCGCCGTTATCGATCAGCAACACTACGCTGATTCGGTCCCGAAAGTCCCGCTCGAAGTAGAGATCGATTTCACCGGCGTTATGCGCCGTGCGCCGAATGGTTTCATCGAGGTTCAACCGGCTGTAAGGGCCAGCGCTTTGCATGTGCCGCATCGATTCCAGCGCCTGCCGGAGGTTTTCCTCGCGCAGGGTTTGCGACTCGGAGTAGTCCACATACCGCCGGTCGCCCAGCACTTTGAGTGCCGATTGATTCCGGCTTTCTCCGTGCACCCGCATGCCCCCTTTGCTGTAGCCGCTATGCCCGAATGGCGACGTCCCTCCTGTGCCAATCCACTTGTTGCCGCCATGATGTTCCTTCATCTGCTCCCTAAGCCGCTCCCAGAACATCTCCATCAATTCTTCCGGTCGCATCGTGTATATCGCAGTACGCGGAATCTCCCCGCGCTCAATCGCGCCCTGCAGCCACTCGCGAAACTGCTTCGTTCGCAGCAATTCCGGATCGCCCTCTGCAACCGGCGGGAGGTCTATGCCGAAAAAATAGAACATGAAAGCCCGCTCGAACGCGTCCATGTGTTCGACGCGCCGCACAAAGGACAGCTTCGCCAGCACCAGCAAACCGTCAAAGTCTTTCGCGAGTCCCCGCTCGAGCCCCTTGTTGAACTCCAGAAACTCCTTCGGCGTCGCCGGCACCCCGTAATCGCGCAGCAAATAAAAAAAGTCTAAAAACAACGCATTCTGATAATCGTCAGCTGTCTTTCGTTGCAAGGCCATAAAGGTTTCCTAGCGCTTCACTTCGTAATTGTAAATGCGAAACACCCAGGACATGACGCCCATGATGAGCAAGGCGCCGCCCCACTGTGCCAATCCGAATCCCAGCATCAGCAGCACGGCCGCCGCGAGCGCCGCGCCTTCCCCTGCCACCCAGGCCCACCAATATTTCGGCTCCAGCTTGTTGCGTTTTCCGGTAAACATCGCAGCACAACCTTATGAATGCGCGGGGCGGCCGCCCCCGGGGAAAAACCAGCCGGCACTCATCAACACCGGCACAAGCACAAGCTGATACACCGCAATCGTAGCAAAGGCATCGGCGCCATCCCCCGTGAGCACGCGAAGCAACGGACTGAAGCAGAACAGCGCGGTTCCCGCGAACGCCCACCGCTGACGAAAATATAGGCCCGCCATGAGCGCCAGACAAATGGCTACGGTCACGAGCAATTCATGGCGCCCCAGCAACGCGACAAACAGTTGGATGACCGCGATCATCCCAAAGAATGCCAGACCAATCCACAACGTTGCAGGGGGCTCGTCGCTCATTACGAATACCCTCGGGTGTGCGGGCCCTGATCGCCGGCATGAAAGCGCATCAAGTCGCCCGCGCGCTTGAGCAACACCCCGATGAGCGGCGGATTGCTCGGATCTGGCGTCATCTCCATGCGGTCCAGCGCCCCGATCCAATTCAGCAGTTCACTCGTGGCAGGCGGCTTTTCGTAGCCACGCGCCCGCAATTCATAAAAAATGTTCAACGCCGCTTCCATCAGCTTCGCGCTCGTCTGCGGATAGTGAAGCTTCACAATCTCCTTCATTTGGTCCGGCGATGGAAACGCAATATGGTGGCAGTAGCACCGGCGCAAAAAGGGGTCGCTCAATTCACGCTTCGCGTTCGACGTGATGAAGATGGCCGGCCGGATCTCCGCCTGAATGGTTTCATTCACTTCGCGAATCGTAAATTGGCAGTCCTCCAGAATGTCGAGAAGATTATCCTGCACGTCCGATTCGGTCTTGTCGATTTCATCCAGAAGCAGAACCACGCGCTCCTTGGCGCGAAAGGCCCGGCCGATAGGTCCCCATACAACATAGTCATAGAAGTTGGCGACGCTCCGCCCCGTTTCGCCAGGCCCAAAACGCGCGTCATTGAGCCGCAACACCGTGTCTTGCGTGTAGCAAGCTTCCTCCCCTTTGATGGTCGACTTGGCCCGCAGAATCTCCATGGGCATGCCCAGCGACGCCGCCACCTCGAACGCCAGCTGCGTCTTCCCCGTGCCGGCCTCGCCTGTCAGAAGCAACGGCTTTTCCATCGCAAGGGCAATGTTTACAATGGCGCCCAACTCAGGGTCCAAGTAATAACGTTCGGTACTCGAAAACATCGTGGAACCGGTGTCTGCACTCATGCTGGTCTATCTATGCTCCCTGCCATGTTGCGTTCGAAAAGCGCGCCATGTCCGCCTTGCGCACGTACTCCACCATTCGTAAGGTTAGCATACGGTTGGGCCTGGCCGCCAGAGATTTCTGAAAACACCGTAGGATAAAGAGGTTATGGACATCACGCTTGCAACGCCCGCGCTGCTCTTCCCGGCCATCTCGCTGCTGCTATTGGCCTACACCAACCGCTTCCTGGGCCTGGCCAGCGTCATCCGCCATTTGCACAAGCAATACAAAGAAGAGCCCGAGGAATCGATTCGGAGCCAGATAAAGAACCTCAACAAGCGGGTCTACCTCATTCGCGCGATGCAGGAGACAGGCGTGCTGAGCATCCTGTTCTGCTTTCTCAGCATGTGCGCGCTATACTTCGAGTACCGTCCCGTGGGCGAAGCGCTCTTCGGCATCTCCCTGTTGCTTATGGTCGTCTCACTGGCCATCTCTGCCTACGAGGTCCAAATCAGCACTGGGGCGCTCCGCCACCTGCTGGGCGACATGCTCGAGGATCCGCCGCGCGGAAAGCGCTAACGAAACACCGCAAACTCCAGGGAGCCATCATGTCTATTCACGAAGTCGGCATCGTCATGAACGGCGTCACCGGACGCATGGGCGCCAACCAACATCTGCTGCGCTCCATTATGGCTATCCGCCAGCAAGGCGGCGTCCATATCGGCCCGGGCGAAGTCATCATGCCCAAGCCGTTTCTCCTCGGCCGCAATAAGGAGAAGCTGCGGACACTCTCCGAAATGCATGGCGGCCTGCCTTGGGGGACCGACTTCGAAGAAGCGCTCGCCATGCCCCATCACCCAATCTACTTCGACGCCCAAACCACCCTCCGCCGTTACGATGCCGTATGCAGAGCGATCGAAGCGGGCAAGCATGTGTATTGCGAGAAGCCCGTCGCAGTCACCTCCGGAGAAGCACTAGACCTGCATCAGCGTGCCACGGCCGCGGGCGTAAAAGCCGGCGTTGTGCAAGACAAGCTATGGCTGCCCGGCCTTCTCAAGCTGCGCTACCTCGTCGACACAGGCTTCTTTGGCCGCATCCTCAGCGTCCGCGGAGAGTTTGGCTATTGGGTCTTCGACGGCGAACACCAGCCCGCGCAGCGTCCCTCATGGAACTATCGCAAAGCCGATGGAGGCGGGATCATCGTCGACATGCTCTGCCATTGGCGTTACGTCATCGACAACACCTTTGGTCCCGTGAACGGCGTGTTGTGCCATGGCGCCGTCCATCTCGGCCAGCGCTGGGACGAACACGGCCAGCCATACCAGGCCGATGCCGATGACGCGGCCTACGCGCTCTTCACGACAGGCTCCGGCATCATCTGCCAAATCAATTCCTCCTGGTGCACGCGCGTCCGGCGCGACGATCTCGTCACCTTCCAGGTCGATGGCGCCCGGGGCTCGGCCGTTGCGGGCTTGCGCCGCTGCTGGATACAGCCCGATGCGGCCACCCCAAAACCCGTGTGGAATCCAGATGTCCCCCCCACCGTCGATTATTGGGCAGGATGGCAGGAGATGCCCGATAATCATCCATACGACAATGCCTTCAAGGCCCAGTGGGAACTCTTCCTGCGGCATGTCGTTAAGGACGAGCCGTTC
>CAZLBS010000366.1:4264-4521 GCA_964557505.1 uncultured Nitrospiraceae bacterium
CCGTGAGCTTGGAGTGATCCGTGAGGGCTTCGCGCCGCAGTCGCAGTTCGGGGGGAAGATCCTGGACGCGCCGTTCCCCTACGACCTGAAAGAAGGCGCCAAAGGCGTGCAATTGGCCGAACTCGGTCTTGCCTCCTGGGAAAAGCGGGCCTGGCTCGACGTGCCGGATCTCTAGCGCCCCATTCGATGGTACAGTCCTTGCAGCAACTCGCCGAAACGGGAGCTGCCGGGAGATGCCAAATGCTGAAAAAATGCAT
>CAZLBS010000367.1:0-961 GCA_964557505.1 uncultured Nitrospiraceae bacterium
GACCGTCGGCTCATCCAGCACTAGCACCGGCGGACTGCCAACGAGCGCTTGCGCAAGCCCGACCCGCTGCCGGTAGCCTTTCGACAGGTTGCCCACGATGCGCTTGCCCACGCCCGTGAGCCCTGCACGCTCGATGACCCGTTCGATTTCCGCCCGCATCGCTCTCCGGGGCACCCCCTTCACTTCCGCGATGTACTCGAGAAACGACCACACCAGCATCTCGCCATAGAGCGGCACGTTTTCGGGCAAATAGCCAACGCGCCGTTTCGCCTCGATCGGTTGACGCGCCACATCGTAGCCCGCGATGCACGCACGGCCAGCGTCAGGCGCGGTAAACCCCGTCAGAACGCGCATCGTCGTGCTCTTGCCTGCTCCGTTCGGACCCAAGAAGCCGACGATTTCCCCTTGGCCAACCGAGAACGATACATCCCGCACGGCCGCAATCGAGCCAAAGTATTTTGTGACATGCTCTACCAGAATCATGGCGCTGCGTCGTGCAGAATCCCCCTTCTCCAACTCCATGCGGCGTGCCCAGCCAACGCCTAGCCTGCCGCACATGATGACGCTATCTCAAACAAAGCCCAACTGCCCGGCAGATGCTGCAGCATTTGGAAGATTGTGCCGACCCAGACAGCCCGTATCAACCATCATGTAAAGAATTTACTTGCGCGCTGCACGGGAAATCTTCGGGAACGTGATGCAGTTTTTCACTGCAAAGTCGCTTTCATAACTGAAGCATTAGCAAAGCCTTCGGCAATCTCCGCGAACCTAATCCAACCTTCATGCCGCGCATTTGTCAACAAAATTGCAACATGGCACGTCCTCTGCGGTATGGTAACCACGAAGACACGGGAGCCAAACCATGAAAAACCTGAATAGAACAACACAAGAACAAGATGTAGCGGTGCAGTGCTGCACGTGCCACCGCATCCGCGTTCAGGGCATCTGGTCGGCACGTCCA
>CAZLBS010000367.1:971-4510 GCA_964557505.1 uncultured Nitrospiraceae bacterium
GACGCCCCCGTCAGCCATACCTATTGTCCCGAGTGTGCCGAACATGTGATGGAAGAGATTGACGAATACGCTAGAACCATGCGCCGCCGCTCCGCTGCCTAGCCTGTAAACCGCGTCCTCGCCAAGCGAGCTTTCGTCTATTCCACCGCGCGAGTCTGCTCGACCAAGGGCAACAAATCCCGCTCGATAGCATCTTCGCTTTCGCCAATCGTGGCGTCAAACACGTACCAATGCTCGACATGAGAAACCGCGCCGCCCCCGGCTTCCAATGCCGTCAAGGGCCCAAGCGATTCCACTTCCAGCATGTCGCCATCGGTAAAGGTCTCGAAATTGCAGCCGTAATCCGGATAGGCCCCGCCTGGCTCAAACGGATACCGCTTGACGAAGACCTGCTCTCCAAGCGTGTACGCCGTCCAGCCCAGCGTATTCATGAGTCCGATCTTGAATTTTGTGTCGGCTTCAGGGTCTTGCTCGAGCGTGATGAATTGCGTGCCCCATCTGACGCGCTCATCCTGCATGTCCGTGTAATGCCACAACACAAGCGGGCGGGCGGGCAGCAAATACTCCGGGTGCGCGCGGTACTCTTCCTGAGGCGCGATCATGCGGCCGCCAGGGGCCATTACCGTGAGCGTCCAGGGCGAAAGCGTAATGTCCCAAAGATTCTCATTGATTAAGGTGTGGGTGAGGCTCACCTCAGTTCCGCTCGCTGCCATGGCGATTTCGATTTCCTTGCGCACCCCCGTCTCCGGTTCGACAGGCTGCAGCAGCGTGACGGCGCCATCGCCAATTTCATAATCGATGGGGCTGTTGTCGAGCGCATACGTGCGCGGCATGGCTTCGGGCGCGTGCCACAGCCGGTGTCCTCCATAAATGCGCCATTCGTCCCCGCCTGTTTCGCCCAGCTGGTCTGCGTACTCTTTCATGAAGTTCTGCCCGTCCGGCGTGCCATAGCGCATCACGCGCGGGCCGATGTCGGTGGTCACGACCAATTCGACATCGCCATTCGTCAGCCAAAGACAATTCGGCCAGCCGCCGTACGGCTTCACTTCGATAGACACTTCTGCATGCGCTCCGCCGCATGCCAGCAATGCCATGCAGGCAACCCAAAATCCCGTGAACGTCAGCCGCCGCGCCATAACGAAATCTCCCCTGAAAATGCCTGGCCCCTTTCCGTCACGATAGCACGCCCGGCCGAAAGCCGTCATCTGGCAGCCGCAAAAAAAAGCCCCAGAAAAGGGGTGGCCCCCTCGCTGGGGCGGCGAGGGGGCCTGGGGTCTAGCATATGGGGCTAGGGTATGGGGACCGGCGTTGCGCCGGTTGAGGAGCTATGTAATTATTCGGCTGCTTGGGAAACGGTGGTGGCCGCATCAGGGTTGACAATTTTTTCGGCCGCTTCCATCAGTTTCTCTCCATCCAACCGCGTCTTGTAACCGGGGTCGTAGTGCGCGAACGCAATATTACCGCCGTTTTCAACAAGGTAAACAGCCGGTACCGGTAACTGATTCCTGCGCGCACTGTCTTTTTCGCCAAGCGGAATGCCTGCAATGCGATACTTCGCCGCCGTAAAGGAACTCAATTCAAAAGCCAAGCCAAAGTTTTGGGCGGCCTTCATCTCAGGGTCTGCCAGCAAGGTATAGGGCAAATCCTTTTCTTTCACGGTAACGGCAGCGGCTTCGTGCGTATCGGGGCTGATGCCGATTACTTGAAATCCCATGGCCTTCAGCTCGTCATGTTGTTTCGCCAATTCGGCCAAATGCGCTGTGCAATAGGGGCACCATCCGCCCCGGTAAAAAACGAGCACTGCCGGCTGCTCCGTAACCATCTCGCGCAAATCAATCGTTTCGCCTTCAAGGGTCTGCAAGTGCGCCGACGGCATCTCGCTGCCAACTCCCAACGGCGCAATGTCTTCCGCGCTTGCCGCAGCCTTGGACGCTGTATGCCCTTGCTCGTCTGCCGGGGCAGCTTCTCGTGCGATAGCCAGAGCGCCCAGCAATGCGGTAAGCACCATGACACTGGTATTCATGAACCTGCTCTTCTGCACTTGCTCGACTCCTCGGGGCCCACTCACAAGAGAACGCTCATTCGCTCTTGTCCGCTGCCTACACCCGATACATTCACGGGGCTTGCGTGGTTATGTCACCGCTCGCGACGCTTTCCGAAGATGTTCAACCAGCTTCAACGGGTTGTCCTCTCCCTTAGGCGGCGCTGTGGACGCCTTCCATGCGCCCAAGTTAGTAAGTTCTGCAGCGGCAGCGGTTACAGACACGTCGTCGAATCCCTGATCGCGCAGCATGTGCAGGGCCTTGAGCGTCCGAAACCCATCGAACCATGTAAACAACCGGCGTTCCACATCCGCCGCGCCTTGCCCTTCTCGGATGAAGCGCCGCCACAAGTCTTCGAATCCCGCGGCGCGCAGCCACATGCCCATAGCTGGATGCACCTCGTCCCAACCAATTTCAGCAGCAGCTTCCGCGGCGCGCCTCATGGCTCTGATGAACCCATGCAAGACGCCATAGCTCGCTGGGGCGTACGTTCGCTGTGCGGCGGCATCGCCATCCAGTTTGCAAATCGCCGCACCTGTGCCAAATGGCGCCCGCTGCGATCGGCGCCCGCTCGGATATACCAGTGGTATGCGCACCGTGGCGACGCCGCTGGTCTTCGCCAATTTCTGAAGAAAATAAAAATCCTCGCCGCCCGCCCGCCGCGGCATGCCTGCTGCCATCGCGTACGCCATAGCCGTGCACCCCATTGCCGAGCCGATCGTGTGAAACGCATAGGGCGTGCCCGCATACCGCAAGCCCGCCGCGTAACACCGCAGGTGACACTCATAGGCGGCCGCGGCATCGCCATCGGGGCCCTCGCAGCGGTGCGCATACTCGAAAACGGCTGCCGCCCATTGCTCTGCTTCGCGGCTGGCAATGACAGCGTGCACATATGCCGGGTCGACGAGGCAATCAGCATCGAGTGAGAGCAGCAAGGTTTCGGGGGCGCCCGCTTCCCAGGCCAGGCGTGCGGCCCAGTCATGGCCGATCTTGCGTGCCAGGCCAACGCCCTCTTTTGGAGGCAACTCCTTCCCGCCGCATGTGGCGCCGGTCCAGAGAAGCGGCGCCGCTATTGCATCTTGTGCGTGGGTTCGAAGCCACTCGAGCGTTCGGGCATTGCCCTGACGCCAATCAGCCGGCGCGCCAGACGGATGGTTGACGACAACAATGACGGCGAAGCGCGCCCTTGGATAGGCAGCCGCGGCGGCGTCGAGCGACTGCAACACCAGCGGCAATGTGTCGCGTTCCCCGCAGGCAGGAATGATGACGAACGCCCCAAGGCCCATGCCATCCAAGTGCGCCGCACCGCCGTTCTCGAGGGGCCACCGCGAGAACACCGGCGACTGCTCCAGATACCGGGCAAGGGTGTCTTTAGGCTGCTTCATCATGGGGCCGCTTGGGCGGGCGAACGTTGGCCGTTAGGCCCGCTCTCTGCAGACGGCCCCTGTCAAGCCATTTGCTGATCTTACTTTGGCCGGTATCGTCTTGCCATTTGTG
>CAZLBS010000368.1:0-4496 GCA_964557505.1 uncultured Nitrospiraceae bacterium
CGCCCGCTCACCTGTTCGAGCCAAATGCCATTTACTTCGTTACTGCAGGCGTCCGCCACAAAGCCCATCTCATTGACACGCCAGACAAGAAAACGGCAGTCATGCAATTGCTCTTTGAAGCATGCGGCCACTTCAAGTGGAACCTTGAGGCATGGGCCGTATTGAGCAATCACTACCATTTCATCGCTCACGCGCCGGAGGACGCATCGACATTATCCCGCCTGATCCAACAGCTTCATTCGAAGTCCGCGATTTTTCTGAATAAACAGGACGCTCGGGCAGGCAGAAAGATCTGGCATCAGTACCGAGACACATGCCTCAAAAATCAGGCCGCATACCTTGCTTGCTTAAACTATGTCCACCATAATCCTGCACACCACGGCATAACGGCAAATGCTGAAAACTACCCATGGTGTTCAATGGCATGGTTTATACGCAACGCGCCCGATTCGTTTAGGAAAACTGTGCTGTCTATGAACAAAGACAAGGTCGCTTTTCCAGATGACTACTGATATGGACTGCGGAAGCTTGCTTCCGCCATGCTTGCCGAAAGCTTGCTTTCGGGCTGCTGGGCAATTATGACGCGAGAGCAAGCGCACGCGGCAGCGCGGGCTATCCCTTCCGGTACACGCGCCAGCGAATGGTTCGGGGCACGATGATTTCCTGCCCCAAATCAAAGCGCGCCTTTGTCCAGGCCTCCAGCTTCGGCAAACATTCGCGCCGCACCTCCTCCGGGACGTTCCAGATATACGACGCTTCCCCGTTCAAGATGCGTTGCAGAAACTCACCAATGGTCGTCGCTTTGCCGAATCCAGCGGTCAGCGCCTGTTGCTGTATGAGGCCATGCTCCTCAAGGAAGGCCTCGATCTCAGCTTCGTAGCGTGCTCCGGGGTGGAAGGGGCGCGTCACCCCCGCGTCGATAAACAGGCGCCGTGCTTCCTCGCGCATCAATACCCAGGGCTCGTCTTCATCCCCATTGCCCCATTCGTGAATCACGCAGCCGCCCGGCCGCAACACGCGGAGCAGTTCCGTTAGAAAGGCCGGCCACTCCTGAATAAGATACAAAATGCGCGAAACCACGCAGGCCTCGAAAACATCATCAGCGAAGGGCAGGGCCAAACCATTGCCTACCAAAGGCGAGACGGGGGCATCGCATGATTGCGCCTTCTCACGGAGCCGCTGCAGCATGGGTATGGCTGTGTCGATGGCCACGAAGCGGCAACCGGCGCTGGCGAGGGGTATGGCCGCGCGGCCCGTCCCCGCGCCCACTTCGAGTACTCGGGCGCCGGCGTCAATTTCGGCCGCGCGTGCGATGGATCCGGCCAAATCCGCGTCAATGAATGCGCCATGCCGCGCGTCATAAACGGATGCATTCGAAGAAAAATCGACGTGATCGGTCATCTATTGTTCCTTGGCGCCAGCCTAACATGTTCGTGTATTGCCGCGAGTAAGAGACAATATGCCGCATCCCAATGACACACGCCTGACCGCCTGAGCCGGCCGTGTTGGCTTTGGCGGCGGCTAATCAGCCTCCGCTGCCCCAAAGAGATCCGCGCTCCGTGCTTCTTTGCTCGGAAATGCCGGCGCCTCGCTTTGCAGGGGCCACTGATACCAATAGGCCGTGGCGCAGTAGTCGTCGGACCGTAGGTAGTACCCATCGTCAGGACGGCGGTTCGGGTGGTTCTTGCTGCGCCAGATAAGTATGGCGCCGTAAATTTTTTCGACGTCGCCCTTTAAGCCGGCCCCCATCTGCTGAACGGCGACCTTGAGGCCGTTCTGAAAGTAGATCGGATCGACGGCATGGTGCCGGTAGATGCTGGCGAAGTTTCCCCGGTGCAGCGGGCAGCCCTGGTATGGCGTGTGGTGCTCGCCTAAGCCCCACGCGCTGCCCATGTAATCCTCCATGCCCGTGCCGCAGATGGTCGGATAGAGGCCGTCGCCGTCCATGAACATCTTCACTTCACCCTCGCCCCACCAGCCAGGCGCGAGCGATCGCACGCCGATGTTGCAGCCCATGTAGACGCCCCGCGCGCCGCTCGTCTCCATGATGGTGAAATCATGGCCATACGGGCAGGGATTCTCCCGGCGAAACCGCGCATGGAAACGCCCCATCTCCTGCGTGACATCGTCGCCCTGCGTGAAGTCGACCTGATAGAACAGCCAGTCGATGGTCTCCCGCGACTCATTCGTAAGCGTGATCCGCGCATGCTCGGCAAACGGCATCGGCCACCAGCAATTCATGCCGCGCCCTTCGTGCATCCCGAGAAAATGGCAGTGGTACGGAATGCCCACCCCGTGCGCCACGCCGAAGAAATCGCTCCACGGTGCTTCCACGCTCGGCACATCGCTGCCTTCCCAATACATGCGCAAAATGAGATTGCGGTAGTGATGCGGCTCGCGCCGGTGCGAGGTCATCCAAATGTGCCGGACCATGCCCGGCCCCTCGACATCCAGCAGCGTGGCCGTGGACCGCCGCCGAAAACCCTTAATCGCAGGCGAACCTTTGATCCCGCCGCCCGCCGTGCCGCCCTTGCCCTTCTCGGCATTCGGATTCTCCATCGTCGCCGCGCGCGATTTCAGCCTGCGAAGTTCATAGGGATTCATGACCATTCTCCAACGCTTGCTTCACCCCATCACCCAGCAAGCTTAATCCTCACGCGCACTTTCGCGAAAGTTGGGTACCCTTACGGTAAGGAAGGAAAGGGAACCGCCCGATGCCCCAGGGGTTGTAACTTCTGGCGAGGGCCATGGGTAATGAGACCAGCAAGACAAGGAGTGCCCAGATGTCTCTCCGCTTCCTAGCAGGCGCTGTGCTGATGGCCGCTTGCGCCTCAGGGGCCATGGCCGGGCACGGGCACATCTGCACTGAAGTGATGATCCCCATGCGCGATGGTCAGTCGCTGGCTGCCAGCGTCTGCCTGCCCGCCGAGGAGGGCGAGTGGCCCGCCATTCTCATTCAGACGCCGTATGATCGCGCGCGTCAAGTCCGCGACCTGTCGGATCCCGAATACCCTGATCCCCTGTTTGGCAGTCCGGATTATGCATTTGTCGTGGTGGACTGGCGTGGTTTTTTTGGCTCGCGCGGAGCCGCGTACGACGGCAGTCCTACCCGCGGTGAAGATGGCTACGATACGGTCGAGTGGATTGCTGCCCAGCCGTGGTGTACCGGCGCGGCCGGCACGTGGGGCTCCTCGGCGCTTGGCAATGTGCAGATGAAGACAGCCGAAGAGCGTCCGCCCAGCCTCAAAGGCGCGGCGCCCCGTGTCTACAACTGGCGCGACATCTATGAGCTGTGGTTTCCGGGGGGGGTCTACGGCAAGGATCGCGGCGATTTCGTGAACCTGTACTTCTACGCGGGCTTGGCCCCGCAACTCGCGCACCCGACAGAAGATGCCTTCTGGGCCTTCATCGAAAGCTTTTCGGGCGACCCTGCGAGCATCGATATTCCGATGCTGCACGTCACTGGCTGGTACGATCACCAAACGGCGATTACCTTGCGGGAGATGAACGACATCCAAAAAGGCGGCGGCCCCAATGCACGCGGCCGACAGCGCGCCATCATCGGCCCGTGGACGCATGGCGGGCTCGACACCGAACAGCAAGGCCAACGCAGCTATCCCGATGCGCTATGGGCAGATAGTCTTGAGGCTCTGGCTTTCTTCGACCATGTCCTGCGTGGAATTGACAACGGCTATTTCGACACGCCCGCGTATCTGTATTACCGCATCAACGCTGGCCAGTGGTTTGGGTCGGAAACATGGCCGCCTGGCGGCACGGTCCCTCAGACCTATCACCTCTGGGCAGATGGCAGCCTGACGATTCCCGCGCCGAGCGGCGACGCCGCGGAACTCGCATACATTGCCGATCCGAAGAACCCTGTGCCCACCGTGGGCGGCCCGGTGCTCAACAGCGAATTCGGCATTCAAGGCCCCGCCGACCTGTCCGGCTTGCTGGTGCGCCCCGATGTTCTGAGTTTCGCTACTGAGCCCCTAGAAAACGCACTGATAGTCGAGGGAAATATCGAAGCGCGGCTCTATATCGCCTCGACCGCAGTCGATACGGACATCGTGGTGCGTCTGGTCGAATGGCTGCCCGATGGCCGCGTTATGGGGGTCGTCGATGGCATCCGCCGCGCCTCGCTCCGCAACGGGTTCGAGACACGAGAACTGCTATCGCCAGGTACGGTTTATGAAATACCGGTAGAGTTGCCGCCGGTGAGTGTCGAGGTTCCTGCGGGTCACCGCCTCGGCATCCTGATAGCCCCCTCGAACTTCAACTATGCCGATAAGAACATGCAAGACGGCTCCTCGCTTTCGAGCGAGCCAGGAGCCACACCGGTCGTCGCCACCATCACGCTCAAGACAAACGCTGCCTACCCCTCTCGGCTCACTCTGCCCGTCGTCGAGCGAACGCCGGGCGATGGCGATGGCGACGGCGATGGCGACGGCGACGGCGATGGCGATGGCGACGGAGATGGCGATGGCGATGGAGATGGC
>CAZLBS010000369.1:0-4479 GCA_964557505.1 uncultured Nitrospiraceae bacterium
GCCTGATGTTAGGTGAGCCAGACGAACTCGAAGAGTTTCGGCTCATCACCGCGCCGGCGTTTCCTACTATTAATATGGACGCCCCACTGGAGTTCTTTCGCCACATCAACAGTGCCCCGCCCCGGTTCTTGCTCATTGAAGAGGGCAAGATCGTCGAGTCATGGGACCAAACGCCGCCGTCCATAGACGCCTTTATGGCTATGATATGAGCGTGCAGCTTCGCGAAACTATGCCTTATATGCCGCAGCGGTTTCCCTCTAACCGCCGCCTAACTAGATACGGCCTTTTGTTTGTGCCATAATATGGCACGCTGCGGATACCCATTGCATCGCGCGCAAATGCCGGGGAGATTACTATCGTGGAAGGCATCGACACACGCACCGACTTGACGCCTCAAGCCCTTGGGCTTGACCGCTACGGCATCGAAAATGCCGACGTTATCTATCACAACCCTTCCTACGAAACGCTGTTCGAGCACGAGACCGATCCGGCCTTGGAGGGATTGGAAAAGGGAGTCGTGACTGCTTTCGGGGCTGTGGCAGTCGATACCGGCGACTTCACCGGCCGCTCCCCGAAAGACAAATACGTTGTGCTCGACGACGCCTCTCGCGGCGCCGTTTGGTGGAGCGGCGAAGAGAACCCACGTTCCGACAACAAGCCCATCAGCCCGGATGTCTGGCAGCGCTTGCGCGGCATTGCCGCGGGGCAACTCGATGGACAAAAGCTATACGTCATCGATGGGTACTGCGGCGCCAACCCGGCTACCCGCCTGAATGTCCGCATCGTCTGCGAAGTGGCCTGGCAGGCGCACTTCTGCAAGAACATGTTTATCCGCCCATCGCAAGAAGAGCTGCAAGAGTTCACGCCCGACTTCACCATCCTGAATGCCTCCAAAGCCAGCTGCAGCGAGTACGAATCCCTCGGCCTTCGCAGCGAAGTCTTCGCGGCATTCAACCTGACCGAGCGCATGGCCGTCATCGGCGGCACATGGTACGGCGGTGAAATGAAGAAGGGTATCTTCACTGTCATGAATTACTTCTTGCCGCTCGACGGCGTCGGCTCGTTCCACTGCTCCGCCAATATGGGCCGCGAGAAGGGGGATACGGCGCTGTTCTTCGGCCTGAGCGGGACCGGCAAAACCACGCTTTCCGCCGATCCGCGGCGCGATCTCATTGGCGACGACGAACACGGATGGGATGACGACGGCGTCTTCAATTTTGAAGGCGGCTGCTATGCCAAGACCATCGATCTCAGCGAAGAAAAGGAGCCTGAGATTTACGGCGCCATCAAGCGTGATGCCCTCCTGGAAAACGTCATGGTGCTTGATGACGGCACGGTCGATTTCAGCGATACCTCGAAGACGCAGAATGGCCGCGTCTCATATCCCCTGTATCACATTCCTAACATTGTCACGCCCGTTTCGAAGGGGCCGCATCCGAAGAACATCATCTTTCTCACCTGCGACGCCTTCGGCGTGCTGCCGCCCGTTGCGAAACTGACCGCGGACCAAGCGAGCTACCAGTATCTGAGCGGCTACACAGCCAAGGTGGCCGGCACCGAGCTGGGCATCACGGAGCCAACCGCGACCTTCTCGGCATGTTTTGGCGCGGCTTTCCTCGCGGTCCATCCGACGCAATACGCCAAGATTCTCAGCAGCAAAATGCTGGAGCACAGCGCCCGGGCCTATCTGGTCAACACAGGCTGGACCGGCGGCGCCTACGGCACGGGCAACCGCATGCCCCTGCCCGCGACGCGCCGCATCATCGACCACATTTTGGACGGCGCCATCGAGGAAGCACCCGACGAAGAGTTCCCTATCTTTGGCTTGCGTATCCCGTCCGCATTGCCTGAGGTGGACAGCAAGGTGCTGAATCCCCGGGGCACATGGCCAGATCCCGCCGCTTACGACGAAATGCTGGGCAAGCTTGCGGAGATGTTCGTCAAGAACTTCAAGACCTTCGAAGGCACGCCTGAAGGCGCACGCTTAGCGCGAGAAGCCGGGCCAAAGCTCTAGCGGCCGCTGTCTTCCAGAAGGGCGCTCCGGCCCCAAAGGCCGTGCAGCGTCCGTAACGCGGGCCGCCAAACGCGGTACTCCTCATTGTGGGAAGCGTCAGAAGACAGCATCTGTGCGCTCCCTTCGAAAGGGGGGAACTTTTTTGCTGCCGCGTCTATAATGGAACCCGGGGAAGCCGCGGCCAAAATCATCCGCTCTCAACGTGAACAGAAGGAGATTCGACCTGTGCAAAAGCACATGCACTGCGTAAGCCGTGAACGCGCCGCACTCGCACAAGAAATGCCCGACATGGGCGAAGGCGGCCTGGGCGATCTGCTGGGCGGCATCGTCGAATTGTTCGACCCTATCGCCTATCTCAATTTCGTGATCGCCGTCCTGAACGCCGTCAACTCATTCGTCGTGCGCAAGATAGACGCAACGCCGTAATAATAGCCTCATGCCTCGCCTCCGGGCCTTGACCCGTTCTAAGGCGTACCGCTTTCAAGCGCATGCCATGGGGCCGCTCAGCATCTTGGCAATAGACCTGTTGTTCTTTGTCGAGGCGGTCAAGCAATCGAAGGCGGACCGCGCCGGACAGCCTTAGGGGTCCGCAACGCGCCTGTAATGGCCGTAACCTCTCATGGTAATTGTTGACGGATACCGCACAGGTTGCTAAGCTGTGCGCACCTTCGGAGAGCACGGGGCGCCCGAGGGCCACGAGCAGAAGGGGACCAGAGCCATCATGAAGCATACACGCAACATTTCGCGCACACCCGGCGCGGCGCAAACGCAGTTGCAGGTCATTCTCGATTTCCTAAACGACCTCGCGACGACGTTCGTGTTCACGTTCCTAAACAGCTTCAACGAGATCACATCGATTGTGTTCAACAAACAGGGGGGGGCCGTTCCCTTCGACTAAGGGGGAGGCACGACTCGAGGGGGATACCACTCTCATGCGCCATCTTCGGACTATTTCTTCGACGCCTGCGCCTAGGCAAGCCGTCTCGCAGCTCGACATCCTGCTCGACGGCATCATCACCATTCTCAACACCCTGAGCGTCGGCTTCGTGAGTTTCCTTGGTCTCACCGAGTTCCGCCAGTCAAATGCGGCATTCAAGATTGACGCTGGCGACACGACGGGCGATACCGGCGGCACGGGCGGCGGCGGCGCCACCACCTGAGGCGGCGGCATCTGTCATCGCCCCTATCGTGACTGGCTTGTAGCTCATGCAATGCGGCGCCCGGCATTGGGGCAGCCGCTTTTTGGAGACGCGCCATGCGGATTGGCCACATCAGGCCTGTGACGCGCCGTGGTCCAGCACAGGCAGTGTCGCAACTCGACGTCTTGTTGGATGGCATCATTACCATTCTCAACACGTTGAGTCTAGGCTTCGTCAATTTTCTGAGCCTCTATGAACTGCGTCAGTCGCAAGCCGCCTTTAAGGTCAATTCGAACGACATCGACTTCGGCGGCAATTAAGCCGGAGCAGAATTAGCCCATTAAATGCGGCTGCGGCCCACCTCGCCGAGCGCGATGCGCAACTGATCTAAGTCCTGATACCGCTTTTTCGGATCCTTCTCGATGCACCGCATGACGATGTCGCCCAATGGCTGCGGGCATTTTGGATTCAACTTTGTGGGGTGATCCGGAATGACGCGGAGATGGCATTGATACAGCTTCTCGAGTGAATCGGTCAGAAAGATCTGCCGCATCGCGAAGAACTCATACAGCGTTGCCCCAAGGGAATAGATGTCGCTTCGCGTACTCGCCTTTTCCTTGCGAATCAACTCCGGCGAAATGTACATGGGCGTGATGAGATCCTTGACGCCCGAGTCAAAAATGCCGAAGAGCTTGTCGCGGCAGAGCGAGAAGTCGCTCAACTTCACCTGGCCCTTGCGCGTAAAGAGCACATTGGCCGGCTTCATGTCGTGGTGGAGCACGCCTTTCTCGTGGATGTATTGCAGGCCATTACACACCTGCGCCACGACGCCAAGCCGCTCTTGAAGGTTGAACGGCCGGTTCTGCATGTACCAGCGCATGTCCGGGCCGTCGACATATTCCATGACCAGCACTTCCCCTTCTTCGCCGGTGATGAAGTCGAAGATGCGCACCACGTTTTCGTGCTGAAACTTCTTGAAGGTCTTGACGCTGCGGGCAAGGTCGCGCACGTGCATGCGCGTAGGGAAGTAGCTGGCGCGAAACAGCTTCAGCGCTACGACATCGCCGCTTTCGGGATTGAGCCCGCGGTACACGGAACTCGCGCCGCCTTTCCCGAGCAGCTTGTCGACGCGAAAGCCATACAGCGCCGAGCGATCGCTAGGCTGTGGAGCCATCGCCATCGTTAGATATCCTCATTCATGCGGGAGACCGGCCAAGGCGGCGGTCCAGGGCGCACCCGCTGCGCGCCAGCCGCTACGAGGCGGATGAAGGCGCCGCTTCGTCCTCCTCCAAGTGCAGATCGATGCGCGGCGCGTCTCCCCACAGG
>CAZLBS010000370.1:0-1120 GCA_964557505.1 uncultured Nitrospiraceae bacterium
CGCAAGGCCAACGTTTGCCAGCGCGAAGAGCCCCGCGATGACGGCGATGGAGGCCGCGTTCCATGCACCCAATGCAGGCCAATCCGGAAGCATCACGGTCGTGCCGAAAGGTTCGAGCGGGGCGGCAAGGGGCGTGAGGCTGCTCAACAGCATATGCCAGGCTTCGCCCAGTGGCCGTAGAATGGCGGGCGCTTCGAGTGTTTGAAAGGCGCGCGGCCATGAGGCGGGAGGCGGAACCAGGAAGCTGACGGCCAGGCAGGCCATGATGGCCGCGGGCACGAGGACGGCAACCTGCGTGAAGCGGCGGCGGGTCCGGGATTCTTCGGCGTCGATGCGCGCCAGCACGCCATCACGGAAACCGGGCGGCGCGGCTTCGAGGGGCATGGCCCGCAACTCATCGCCGAGCCAGTCCGCCGATTCAAAATCCATGGCGACGTGTTCATGCGCTTGAGGCGTTTCTTCAATCATGCTGGGCGTCTTTCTCGAGCAAGGCACGCAGCTTTTTGCGTGCACGATGCAGGGCAACTTTTGCCGCCGTTTCCGACAGGCCCAAGATTTCACCTGCCTGCCGCAAGGCCATGCCTTCGTGGTAATGAAGGTGGATCAGCGCGGCCGCCTGTTCGGGCAATTGCGCAACGGCATCAGCCAGGCGATTACGGCGCTCCTCGGCATCCAAGTGGTCCCAGGCCATTGGCTTTTCGCCCGAAGCCGTTTCCCAGTTTTCGGGCCGTGCGCCCTCAGCTCCCGAAGCGACTAGATGGCCGCGGCGTCCCCGGGCGCGCAGCGCGTTGTAGGCCAGGTTGGTGGCGATAGTATAGAGCCACGGGCGAAACGGGCGGCCCTGCTCGAAGCGCGGCAAATACCGGTAGGCCCGAAGAAAGGCCTCTTGCGCGAGGTCTTCGGCCTCCTGCCGGTGACGCACCAGGCGGTAGACGTGGGTATAGATGCTGGCGGCGTACGCATCGACCAATTCGCCATAGGCCTCTTGATCGCCGGTTTTGGCGCGTTCCAGGAGCCCTTGCTCACGAACTGCCGGGTCAGCGGCTGGAGTCCCGGCGCGTGGTACGTGCGGCGTGCGCCCCGCCCGGCTCATCCACGCCGCCCGTCCGGACCATGCCAG
>CAZLBS010000370.1:1130-4454 GCA_964557505.1 uncultured Nitrospiraceae bacterium
CTCCGCGGCCGCCAGGAAGGCCAGCGCATCGCCCGCGAAGCTCATGCCTTCAGCGTCCTGTTCATCACGCGTCCTCATCCTCCTTAAGCTTAGGGGGCGTACCCCGCTTCCGGGTTCAAGGTTACACGATCTGCCTGTACGCGATTCGCGGAGTGCAATTCAGGTTCTTCTGATGTACGCTTGCAGCAAGCAGGGCTAGGGCAGCCGTCCTCTTCACCGGGGCAGCCTGTGGAGACAGCGTGGCAGACATCAATCTCCAACTGGTGCGCGAATTTTTCGAACTGCACTTCTTTCGCGTGCTGACGAATTGGCAGCGCGAGGCAGCGAAAGCGAGCGACGGCGTTTCGTGCGTGCAATTGTTTGCGGAAAACTGCGCGGCGGTGTCCTGTTCGGAGCCCCCGGGAGCCGTCCTGTCGCTCGCCGATGTGCGGACCATCGAGCGCGGGGTCATTGAGATCCGAGCCTGGCATGCCGAACGGTTTTACCCGAGCGTGATCGAGAACAACCCGGTGTTGTCGCACTTTGTTTCTGAAGAGTCGCTGTCGTTGGCACGCGATGTCTTTCACGCGGACGATTTTGCTGCCATCTTGGTGGTAAGCGAATTGCCGCAGTCGGCTAAATACCGGGAGCGGAGCATTGATTTGCTGCGGCAAGCGGGCATCGATCACATCATCGAGTTTCCCCTGGTGCTGCGAGGCTTGCTGGAACGCGTAAGTACGCACGGCGCCTATGCCGCGAGCGAGACGCTTCAAACGATCCGGCTGTTGAAGCGCTACAGCCTGGTGCGCCATCAGCAGATGGAACTGCCGCTTCCTGGTTTCGACGCGCCTGAAACCCGCGAGATGCGGTGAGGAAAGTCCTTGTGCCGATTGACTACCTGCGCGGGCCCATTGCCAATGTGTTCACTGCTTTCCATGAGGACGGTGCGTTTGATGGCGATGGGCAGCGGGCGATACTCGATGCCCTTCTCGCCACGGAGGCTATATCGGCTTACTTCGTGCGTTCGGGAATGGGCCAGATGTATACGTTCAGCGCTGAAGAAGTGAAGGCGATCGCCCATTGCGCCTGCACGCATATGAACGGAAAGGGGCCTGTGCTGGTGGGCGTCAGCGGGGCCTGGGACCGGCGCCCGGAGACGCGCCGGGCCGCGGCTGACTATACCGGAGAGACCATCCGGCTGGCGCAGCATGCCCAAGACGAGGGGGCAGCTGGCGTAGTCATCACCTTGCCTGAGGCCATCGGGCTCGATGAGGAGACCCCAGTTGCGGCCGAGTCGGCGACGTTGCGGCATATTGAAGCCGTCGGCGCCTCGGTCTCGATCCCCGTGTTTCTGTATCAGCCGCCGCGCACGGGCCCGCTCTTTTGCGTGACGGTTGAGCGGCTCCGCCGCATCGCGGAGGCGCCAAACGTGGCCGGCATCAAGGTGTCCACAGCGGATGCCGGGCTGATTCTAGATTGTGTGTGGTCCACGCGCGGCATGGACTTCGTTTACATCAATGGCAACGAAACGGCCTACTATGCAGCGCTCGCCATGGGCGTGAAGGGATGCATCGGCGAGGGGTGCTGTCTCGCCCCGAAAATTGTGCGGGCGGTTCTCGAGCGCTTTGAAGCGGGCGACCATGCAGGCGCCATGGATGCCCAGCGTTCGTTGAATCTGTTGGTCCAAAAGAACCCGGGCGCGGTCACGTTTTGGAAACGCTATGTGGCGGAGCAAGGCTACCCCGTGCAACCTTGGTCACGCGATGTCGCGGGCAATTCATATCAAGATGGCGCGCCAGTGCTGAGCGAAGATGCTTACGGTGCATTCAAGAATGTCTATGAACCGGAGTTGGCCCGCTATTAGCGTGTATACGAGCTTCGAACCGAGACATAGCTACACTCGCTGTTCATTGAAACTCTATGGAAAAAATGTTGGAAGTCATTGACAGAAGCGCGAGGTTGTGGCAGGCTTGACTAGACGCGCGGGCCAGGGGGGGAGAATCTGCCGCGCGTAGGATGCTAGATGTTGTCAATTGCGGCGACGTACGGGGGCGTGCCGCGCAGATAGGGCGTTAGCATTTGGGCAGCCGGTCTTGCACGCGAGTCGCCATGCTTGGTGGCAATGACAAAGTCCTTCCTTCCGAAGGACAAACTCATGATGTGCGCTTCCTATTCCCATTAACCACGCTCTTGGTTGCGAAGTTAAACGCGTGATTGCGTTTTTGTAGACAGAAGAATCCAGTTCTGCCGGTAGTTGATGCAGGGGCATTGCGCAGCTCAGGCGAGCTAGGGTACAGAGTGAGGAGAGCGTGGCATGAGCATGGGGCTCAAGCTCTTTCGTGGGCTTGGCGTGTTGGGGGGGCTGTGTCTTGCTGAGTTGCGGCGCGGCCGCCCAGTGGACGACACAGTCCATCACGCTGGAGCCAGGGTGGAACGCGGTCTACCTAGAAGTGCAGCCAGATGAGAATGGCTGCGCAGAGGTGTTTTCAGGCATTCCGCTGAACAGCGTGTGGGCATGGAATGAGCGCTTCACCTCGGTCCAGTACGTACGCGATCCCTCGCAACTGGTACCGGAGCAGCCGGAATGGCTGACGTATTTCCCGGAAGCCTCCGGGAAGGCTTTCCTCACCGACTTGTATGCGCTGCACGGGGGGCGGGCCTATCTGATTGATGTTGCGGCTCCAGAGCCGGTAACGCTTTCGGTGAAGGGTCAGGCCGTGGTGCGGGAGAAGCGCTGGCTGCCAGATTCCTTCAACCTTGTGGGCTTCAACTTGAGCAAGCGCGCCGCGTCATCTTCAGCGCGCCGGTCGAAGTCACCCTGCCGCTGCCGCTTGGTTTCAACAATGTGCCCGACCTGGATGTGCTCCGCTTCGATGAGACCAGCGGCGCCTGGACGCGTGCTTCCATTTCGAATGCGCGCGTGGTCGAAACGGTGGATGGCATCGCCCTCCAATTCGAAACCACCCAGACCGGACAGTTTGCCTTGGTCGGATCGGTGGGCACCGACATCAACTTTGACGGCCAACTCGATGCGGTAGATGTCCAACTGGTCATCAATGCTGCGCTTGGGCTTGGCATTGGCGACTCCCAGCCCGATGTCAACAATGACGGCGACATCAACGCGGTCGACATTCAGTCCGTGATCAACGCCGTGCTCGGGCTCTAGCCCGCGCGGCTAGCCATTATCCGTCATCAGGCGGGTTCGTGGCGCCGCCGGTGTCCCCGGGCTTGCTGCTCGAGCGGCGCCGGCGGCGTGCTTTCTGCTTGCGGCGCTTCTCCGCGGCTTGCGCGGCGGGGCTCTGTTTGCCGTAGCGTTCCCCTTCGACCAGTTCGCAAAGCCGTACC
>CAZLBS010000371.1:0-4438 GCA_964557505.1 uncultured Nitrospiraceae bacterium
GAGGGCCGCTCAGATGGCGGCGTGCAGGAGTATTTGCAAGAGCGTGCCCTCGTCAGCGATGCCGATACCTTCGACCCCTCCGAGCCTGTGGTCGCCTTGATGACCATCCATAGCGCCAAGGGCTTGGAGTTCGATCACATTTTCATCATTGGGTTCGAGGAAGACCTGCTGCCTCATGCACTGTCGAAAGACAGCGAGGAGGAGATCGAGGAAGAGCGCCGCTTGTGCTATGTCGCCATGACGCGCGCCCGCAAAACGCTGACCCTCTGCTGCGCACGCGAGCGTCTGCTCTATGGCGATGTGCGCCCTTGCCGCCCCTCGCGCTTCTTGGATGAAATCGGGACCGGCCGGGTCGAATTCGACAAGCCCGATATCGTCTTGACGGGGCTGCCGCCCAAGCGCCGCGAGGAGCCCGAGCCGCCCGGCCGGGTGCGCACGTTGCCCGAACGTGCGCCGGATGTAAAAATGGGGAGCCGCGTGCGCCACGCCACCTTCGGCAAGGGCACCGTGCTCTACACCAAGGGCACGGGCAAGAAGATGCGCGCGAAGATTCGCTTCGAGACGGGGCGCACGCGTGAGTTCATGCTCAGCGTCGCCCCGATAGAAATCCTGGAGTAGACCTGCTGTGGAAATCGACGACCTGCGTAAGCGCATTGACGCCATCGACGAGAAATTGCTCGACCTGTTGAACGAGCGCGCCCGCTGCTCGGTGGACGTAGGCAAGCTCAAACGCGATGGCGGGCATGCCGCGGTCTATGTGCCCGAGCGCGAAAAGCGCATCTACGACAGCCTCCGCGAGCGCAATCCCGGGCCGCTGCCGGGCGAGGCCATCCGGGCCATTTACCGCGAAGTGCTCAGCGCCAGCGTCGCCCTCCAGAATCCACTCTCCGTGGCCTTCCTCGGGCCTGAGTTTACGTTCAGTCACATGGCCGCGCTGCGGGTTTTCGGCTCCATGCCCGAGTATCACCCGCTGCAGAGCATCAGCGACGTGTTCACGGAAGTCGAGCGTGGGCGGGTGGCATATGGCGTTGTCCCTGTCGAGACGGCAATGGGAGGCGGCGTGAGCGATACGCTCGATCGCTTCGGCGCGTCCAGCCTCAAGATCGTCAACGAGATCATGCTGCACATCAGCCAGAACCTCCTCGCCAACTGCCCGCTCAGCGAAGTGACCAAGGTCTATTCGAAAGCGCAGCCCTTCGTGCAGTGCCGGCAGTGGCTCCGCGCCAATCTGCCGCATGCCCTGTTGATTGAAACATCGAGCACCGCACGCGCCGCGGAAACGGCTGCCAGCGAACCCGGCGCGGCGGCCATCGCCAGCAGCCTCGCAGCGGAGGCATATGGCCTGGGCACGCTCGTCAGCGGCATTGAAGACGCCGCCCACAACTACACGCGCTTCTTCGTCATCGGCCAGCATGGCGCCAAGCCGACGGGCCACGACAAGACCGCCATCATGGCCAGCATCAAAGACCGGGCAGGCGCGCTCTTCGACATGCTGAGCCCGTTTTCCAAGCACGACATCAACATGACGAGAATTGAATCGCGCCCCTCGCAAAAGCGGGCGTGGGACTATGTTTTCTTTATCGACTTCGAGGGGCATGCGGAAGATCCCGCAGCGGCGAAGGCGCTTGAAGAAGTGGCCGAGCACTGCAAAGAACTGCGCATCCTCGGGTCGTTTCCGTATGGTGAAATCGAAACCGACATGGCGGCCTCGAGCGCTGCCTTTGCAGAAGGAGCCGGATCATGAAACCTATTCATATTGGGGGAGCCATTCTCGTTGCCGCCGCCGTCTTGGTGGTGCTCTATCAATTCCGTCCGCCGCGCTTGACCGATGCGCACATTGCCGCGGCCATGGCCGCGCAAGAGCGGCTCGACGCGGTCGACGCGGTCAAGCAGCGGCTGAAAGAAGAACAGGCCGCGGCCGCGGCTGCAGAAGAAGAGATAGAGGCAGCTGACATAGATGAACAAATTGCCGCGGAACCGGCGGCCGAACCGGTACGGCTGGCAGACGCTGGCAGCGCCGCCACGGCAGAAGAGGCCAGCGCCGCCATGCAAGATCTGCCGGAAGAAGCGCCCGATACCTTCAAGGTGAAATTCGTCACCACGGCGGGCGACTTCATTGCCGAGTTCCACAAAGATTGGGCACCGCACGGTGCGCAGCGTGTCTGGGACATGGCGCGCACCGGCTTCTTCGAAGACATTGCCTTTTTCCGGGTGATTGATGGCTTCATGGCGCAATTCGGCATTCATGGCAATCCGGGCGAAGCCGCCGAATGGGAGGGCAAGACGCTGCCCAAAGACAAGGTGGCGAAATCGAACACGCGCGGGCGCATCACCTTCGCCATGCGCGGCAGCGGCGGCGCCGAAACCACGGCCAACCGCACCACGCAATTGTTCATCAATTTCGGCGACAACTCGAATCTTGACCGCATGGGCTTTGCGCCGGTGGGCGAGGTGGTCGAGGGGATGCAGAGCGTCGACAACATCTACAGCGGCTACGGGGAAGGCGCCCCGCGCGGCCGCGGCCCCTCGCAAGGACTCATCCAGCAACGCGGCAATGAATATCTCAAGAGTGAATTTCCAAACCTCGACTTCATCGAGTACGCGGAAATCATGACCTCGGATGCTTCAGCAGCCTCCCAGGAAGCCGAACCCTCCGAAGAAGCGGGCGAGTCTGAGGGCAGTTGACGCCATTCACCATTCGTAGGCGCGCACGCCGGGAGCCTGTCTAGCATGCCGAATACCATTCGTTGGGGAATTCTGAGCACGGCCCGAATCGGCCGGCGCTTTGCACGGGCCGCGCGCAACAGCGGCATGGCGGAAGTGGCCGCCGTATCGAGCCGCGAGCAATCGCGTGCCCTGGAGTGGGCCAAAGAAATCGGAGCCGGGCGCGCCTTCGGCAGCTACCAGGAAATGCTCGATAGCGGCGACATCGACGCCGTCTACAACGCCCTGCCCAACAATCTGCACAAGGAATGGACCATTAAGGCGCTCGAGGCCGGCCTGCCCGTGCTCTGCGAAAAGCCCTTCGCCGCTGACAGCGAGGAAGCTCAGGAGATGGCCGACACGGCCCGCGACAAAAACCTCCTCCTGAGCGAGGCCTTCATGTACCGCCATCACCCCATGTACGACCGAATGATCGAATTGCTCGAGTCGAACGACATTGGGGAACTTGTGAGCATTCATGCCAAATTCGGCTTTGCACTGGAAAACAAGCACGACATCCGCCGGTCGCAAGAATTGGCTGGCGGCTCGCTCATGGACGTCGGCTGTTATTGCGTCAATTTTGCCCGGCGGCTCGTGGGCGAAGAACCGGTGCGCGTGTGCGCGTTCGAGCGCCGCACCTCGGTCGATGAATCCATGCAGGCCATCTTGGAGTTTCCCAGCGGCGTCCTCGCACAAATCGAGTCGTCGCTCGAAAGCCAACTTGGGCGCGAAGCGAAAGTGCGCGGCACGGGCGGCCGCATTCTCGTGGAAGAAGCGTGGCTGCCAAGCGAGGATACAGTCGAGTTCATCGTCGAGAAAGGCGGCAAGCGCCGGGTCGAGAGCGTGCCGGGAGCCGACCCCTACCAGATTCAAATCGAGGATTTCTGCCGCGCCCTTCTCGAGGGGGGGCAGCCCCGCTGGGGCCTGCAAGACGCCATCAACAACATGAAAGTGATCGACGCCCTCTACATGAGCGCCCGCAAAGGGCAACAAATCGTCATCGACGTGTAGGAAAGCGTCAGCCCGCAGAGCCAAGAAGGCCGCGGACACAGGGCAAGCACCGTGATCTCAAAACCGGCGGGGCTCCTCAATTCGCTAGGGGTACGTTGATGTGGCCATTGACGGGCAAACCCCAGCGGAGCTGCTGATGTTTGACGGGCCCCGGCCGAGGCTCAAGCCAATGAAGCGGCTCGCGGACACGGGCGGCATTCAATTGACACGATAACGAAGCGGAACGCAGAACATACTGCCGCGGCATGCAAAAGACTCGAGCCAATGGAACAGACGAGAATAGGCATCTAGCTTGAGCCTCTACGCGGGCATCCGTTCAATCTGCGGGGCATGGCTTACTCATACCGCAGCGCTTCGACAGGATCGACCGCTGCGGCCTTCATGGCGGGGTAGACGCCGAAGAAGACGCCAACGGCCATGCTGAAACCGAAGGCGACCAGCATGGACCACGTCGATGCGCTGAGGGGAAAGCTCGGAAAAATCCACGTAAGTATGATGGTGCCGCCGATGCCGAGGGCGATGCCGATCCCGCCTCCAACGGAACTAAGCGTCACAGACTCAATGACGAACTGCATGCCGATGTCGGCCCGGCGCGCCCCCACGGCCTTTCGGATGCCCACCTCGCGCGTCCGCTCGCGCACGGACACCAGCATGATGTTCATGATCCCGATGCCGCCGACCAGCAGCGAGATCGAGGCGATGCCCGCCAGCATCACCTTCAGCG
>CAZLBS010000372.1:0-2223 GCA_964557505.1 uncultured Nitrospiraceae bacterium
AGCGGCTTCGCGGGCAAACGGCGCGGCGCGGCATGACAGCATCGTCATCAAGGGGGCGCGCGAGCACAACCTGCGCGATCTCAGCATCGAGATTCCCCGCGACAAGTTTGTCGTGATCACCGGTTTGAGCGGCTCGGGCAAGTCGAGCCTGGCCTTCGACACCATCTATGCGGAGGGGCAACGCCGCTATGTCGAGAGCCTGTCGGCGTATGCGCGGCAATTCCTTGACTTGATGGAGAAGCCCGATGTCGACTCGATCGACGGCCTGAGCCCGGCCATCTCGATCGAACAGAAGACGACGCACCGCAACCCCCGCTCGACCGTGGGGACGGTGACCGAAATCTACGACTACCTGCGCGTGCTGTTCGCCCGGGCGGGCACGCCCTGGTGCAACATTTACAACCGGCCCATCGAGCGGCAATCGCCGCAAGACATCGTCGACAGCATCATGGCCTATCCAGAGGGCACGCGCGTACAACTGCTCGCCCCGATCATCCGGCAGCGGAAGGGCACCTACCAGAAAGTCTTCGAGGACGTCGCCCGCCGCGGCTACACCCGCGTGCGCGTCAACGGCGAAGTCCGCGGCGTCGACGAGGACATCAAGCTCAAGCGCTATCACAAGCACGATATTGATGTCGTGGTCGATCGCGTCGTCGTGAAAGAGGGCATCCAGAAGCGCCTGACGGACAGCGTCGAGCAATGCCTCAAGCTGGCCGACGGCCTCATCCGCGTGTGGTACGAAATCGATAAGGGCCAGCCGCAGGAGGTGCTGCACAGCGAACACTTCGCCTGCCCCGAATGCGGCCTGAGTTTCGAAGAACTCGAGCCGCGCCTCTTTTCATTCAACAGCCCCCATGGGGCCTGTGAGAGCTGCCTTGGCCTAGGCACGATAACCGAGGTCGCTCCCGAACTGGTCATCCCGCATCCGGAGCTGAGCATCAACGAGGGGGCTGTCAAGCCCTGGAGCATGCGGGCCGTGCTCGATGCCCCGTTCCGCCGCGCCTTGCGCTGTGTCTGCAGGCACTACGGCGAAAGCCCGGACACGCCCTGGGAAGACCTGCCCGAGAGCTTCCGCGATATCGTCCTGTATGGCTCCGGCGGCGAGCTGGTCGACTTCTCCTACGAAACCGCGAAAAAGAGCGTGGCCGTCAAGCGTCCGTTCGAAGGGGTGATCCCAAATCTCGAGCGTCGCTACAAGGAGACGGAGTCCAACAAGGCCCGCGAACTCATCAGCCAGTTCATGGGGGACAATCCCTGTCCGGCATGCAAAGGTGCGCGCCTGCGCAAAGAAGCCCTCGCCGTTCAATTCGCGGGCAAGAACATCGTCGACGTAACGCGCATGTCGATCGGCGAGGCATATCGATTTTTCGGCGATGTCGAGCTGACCGAGCACCAACGCCTCATCGCCGAGCGCGTGCTCAAGGAAATTCGCGAGCGGCTGATGTTCCTCGTGAATACCGGCCTGGAGTATCTCACGCTCAACCGCGCCGCGGGGACCTTGAGCGGAGGCGAATCGCAGCGCATCCGCCTGGCGAGCCAGATCGGCTCCGGGTTGACAGGCGTGCTCTACATCCTCGATGAGCCCAGCATCGGCCTGCATCAGCGCGACAACTCCAAGCTCATTGCCACGCTCGAACGCCTGCGCAACCTGGGCAATACCGTGATCGTCGTCGAGCACGATGAAGAGACCATCCGCCGGGCCGATCAGGTCATCGACATGGGCCCCGGCGCCGGGATGCATGGCGGCGCGGTCGTCGCTCAGGGCACCCCGAAGCAGGTCGAGAAATCGAAACAATCGCTCACCGGGCAATACCTGAGCGGCAAGTTTCAGATCTTCTGTCCCAAAGCGCGGCGCACCTCCGCGCGCGGGTGCATCCGCATTCGCGGGGCGCAGCATCACAACCTGAAGGGCGGCGACTTCGAGATTCCCCTCGGGCTCTTCGTGTGCATTACCGGCGTGAGCGGCTCGGGCAAATCGAGCCTCATCAACGAGACGCTCTATCCCGCGGCGATGCGCTATCTGCACGATTCGCCGCGCATGCGCCCGGGCGCGCACGCGGGCATCGACGGCTTAGACCACATCGACAAGGTGATCGACATCGATCAGTCGCCCATTGGCCGCACGCCACGCTCGAATCCGGCGACCTACACGGGCATGTTCACCCCGATTCGCGAACTGTACAGCCAGGTGCCGGAGGCGCGGGCGCGGGGTTACAAGCCTGG
>CAZLBS010000372.1:2233-3502 GCA_964557505.1 uncultured Nitrospiraceae bacterium
AGCTTCAACGTCAAGGGCGGACGCTGCGAACATTGCCAGGGCGACGGCGTCATCAAAATCGAGATGCACTTCCTGCCGGATGTCTACGTGCCTTGCCCGGAATGCCATGGCCAGCGCTACAACCGCGACACGCTCGAGGTGATGTACAAGGGCAAGAGCATCGCCGAGGTGCTCGACATGACCGTCGAGGAAGGCCGCGAATTCTTTGCAAAGATTCCCGCCATCTCAGCGAAATGCGAAACCCTGTACGACGTGGGCCTTGGCTACATCAAACTTGGGCAGCAGGCAACGACGCTCTCGGGCGGCGAAGCGCAACGCGTCAAGCTCGCCACCGAACTCGCCAAGCGCCAGACCGGCCGCACGCTGTACATCCTCGATGAGCCCACCACGGGCCTGCACGCCGTCGACATCGACAAGCTTCTGCGCGTGTTGCACCGCCTTGTGGACTATGGCAACACGGTCGTCGTCATCGAGCACAACCTCGACGTGATCAAGACCGCCGACCATATTCTCGACATCGGCCCTGAAGGAGGCGACGGAGGCGGCGAACTGATCGCCAGCGGCACGCCCGAAGAGGTTGCCAAGGCGAAGGGCAGCCACACAGGGGCATATCTCCAGCAGATGGTGTAAGATGCCGGGCATCAGTCACGCCGCGCCAACATGGAGAAGCCTCATGATTGCCATTCGTATCGCCGTGCTCGGCATGTTCCTGCTGGCCGCGGCCAGCACTGCCGCAGCGGCGGAGACACGCTTCGAGCCGCTCTTCGACGGCGAGACCCTCGAAGGCTGGCACGCGCCCGACATGAGCTATTGGACCGTCGAGGACGGCGCCATTACCGGCCAATCCACGCCGGAGAATCCCTGCACCTTCAACCAGTTCCTCGTCTGGCAGGGCGGCGATGTCGCCGACTTCGAACTGAAGGCCCAGTTTCGGCTCGCCAATAACGAGGGCAACTCCGGCATCCAGTTTCGCAGCGAAATCGCCGAGAACGGCCACGGCGCCGGGCCGCAGGCCGACATTCTGCCGGGCGGCGCCTGGGCGGGCGCGTTCTGCAGCGAGTACACCGGACGCGAGGCCCTGGTCGCCGCGAACGGGCACAAGACCATCGTTGGCGAGGACGGCACGTACAACACCACACGCATCAATGACGGCATCAAGCTTCGCGAGCCCGGCGAGTGGAACGAATACCACATCATCGCCAAGGGCAATCACATCATCCTGCGAGTCAACGGCGACTTCGGCCGCCATGCTAGTACATCCCCCGCTGA
>CAZLBS010000372.1:3512-4427 GCA_964557505.1 uncultured Nitrospiraceae bacterium
GATCTTCCGCGTAAACGGGGAGGTCTCCGCCGAGGTCATCGACAACGACCCGGAGTACTTCCGCCCGAGCGGCATCCTCGCGCTTCAGCTCCGCTCCGGCGACCCCATGAAAGTGCAGTTCAAAAACATCCGCCTCAAGAAGCTGGAGTAGGATGCGCCTGGATCATGTAGATTGGATGCGCATGAAACGGGAGCCCATGATGATTGCAGAAGTAGAAAACAAACTGGATGACATCCGCGCGCTGTGCGAAGAATACGGCGTGGAAGAGTTGTATCTGTTTGGCTCGGCTGCATTCGATGACTATGAACCAGGCCAAAGCGACATCGATTTTCAAGTGAAGTTTGGTGAGGAACTTCCCGAGGGCAAATTCAAACAGCACTTCGGATTCATGACAGCGCTTGAAGAATTGTTGGGGACCCGTGTCGATCTCGTTGAGATGGATCACGTGACCAATCCCTACTTTCGCAAGTCTGCCGAGAAGTATCGAGTAAAGCTCTATGCGGCGTGATATCCGCATGTACCTGTATGAGATGCGGCAGGCATGCGAGCGCGTCGAACGCATGGCACGTGGATTAACGTTTGACGACTATATGCGGCAAGACACGGTACGTTGGGCCATTGAGCGTCAACTTACAATTCTTGGTGAAGCGCTCTATGTGCTTTCCAAGCATTTCCCCGACGAAGCATCTGAAATCACCAATTACAAGCAAATCATCGCTTTCAGGCACGCCCTGATTCATGGCTATTTCGACATCAAAGACCAAAAGGTTTTTGAGGTGGCGACGAAACACATGGAGCCACTGATAGTCCAAGTCGCGGCCATACATGCTCGATTCGGAGACGAATAAGCCAGACGCTAATTAGTGGCCCCTGATAAATTCATCATCCCCTGTTTTTATATGGACAAATCGCTT
>CAZLBS010000373.1:0-4421 GCA_964557505.1 uncultured Nitrospiraceae bacterium
CCGCCCCATCGTCGAAGAGATGCACCGGTTGACCATGAACGTCGCGACGCGCACGCTCTTCAACATGACCGTCGGCGAAAAACAGGCCGAGGTGAGCCACGCCCTAACCCAGCTGATGCACGGCATCAACGAACGCATCACCACGCCGATGGGCATCTTGCGGGCCAGCGTCCCGCTCATTCCGCATCGCGAATGGCACGCGTGCCTGCGCGTTCTCGACGAACAAATCGGCCGGATAATCGACGATCACGCCGCAGGCCGCCTGCCCGATGATGATCTGCTAGGGCGGCTCATGGCCGCGCGGGATGATGCCGGCGAGCCCCTGTCGCGCCAGCAGCTACGCGATGAGACCCTCACGCTCTTCATCGCGGGCCACGAGACCACGGCCGTCGCCCTGTCTTGGGCATGGTACGAAATTGCCCGCGACCCGAAGATTCAGGCAGCACTCCAGCAAGAAGTCGCGCAGGCCTGCGGCGGACGCACGCCCAGCTATGCCGACCTGCCCAACCTGGACTATTGCCGCAAGGTGTTCCAGGAATCCATGCGGCACTACCCGCCCATCCCCATGTTCCTGCGGCAAGCCCTCGAGGACGTGGACTTGCGCGGCTATCCCATTCCCAAGGGCAGCGTCTTCACGATCAGTCCCTACATCATTCATCACGACCCGCGCTTCTTTCCCAACCCCGACAAGTTCGATCCCGATCGTTGGACCAATGACTTCACGGAGAACCTGCACAAGTTCGCCTATCTCCCCTTCGGCGGCGGCCCGCGCGTGTGCATCGGCGAGCGCTTTGCCTGGTGCGAAGGCGCCCTCGCCATTGCCCATTTCATTCAGCGCTGGCAGTTCGAACTCGCCCCCTATCAAGAGATTCAGCCGAGCGGCCGAGGCGGCACCATGCGCCCCGAAGGCGACATTGACATCATCGTGCACCGACGCAACGGCGCCGCCAAACACGAGGAGCCCCGCCCCGCCAGCACAACGAACCCCGCTCCAGAAGGGGGCCGCTGTCCGTTCGGACACTAGCTCCATACCGCGCTATGCGCGCGCGGACGTTTGCGTCATGGCCGCATGCTTGTTAAACTTAGGGCTTCTGCGAGTTCCCCGGTAGCTCAGTTGGTAGAGCAGGTGGCTGTTAACCACCCTGTCGCTGGTTCGAGTCCGGCCCGGGGAGCCATTTCGCTTCACCGCGTAACTGTGGTCGCAATAGGTTAACGCGAAAGCCCGAGACACTCCGTCGGGGGCCTTCGTCGCATCCGCTTGGCATAGCGCTATTTGCGTGCCGTCTCCCATGCCCCGCCACTCTCCGTTTCGCAACATCATTTCCGGCGTCCCAAGTGCAACAGAGTGCTTTACGCCCGGTCTGCGAGTGCAACCTCCACGAAACTCTGAGACTCTCGGATTAACACCCCGAACGTGTGAAGAACCCTTTCTCGCTCGCTGAGCGGGTGTAACCCCGCCGTCCACATGCGACGACTAGCTGCCCTCATGAGGCCGCCTGAAGTCCATCATCCAGCGGGCACATGCAGCTAGACAAGACGGACGCGCTTGTTCTTTGCTCGGTATCGTTCAACCGATTCCCGCTTTTCCAGAGCGGCAAGGCTGCGCATCACTCGCCGTTCGAACTCGATTCGAGGATTGCCTCGGGTCACTACGCCGACTTCCTTGAGAACACGAGATGTCAAGGATTTTTCGGTACACGACTGATTTGGGCACTTCGACAAAGCCGAAAGGATAGCATCCTGAATTTCCGCTGCGGTTATTTCCTCCGCTCGGCGGCCTGATGGACTGAAGCCATTATCCGAATCGCCGGACGAGTAGTCTTCATCATCATAGACGCTATCGTCATCGTCGGCGGTATCGCCGTCAGACTCGTTGAAATCGTCTTCCTCCGAGTCGTCTTCGGGAGGCTCGTTCTCACATCGTGAACCTGCAAAGATGTCTCGGTCCTCCAGCGCTTGCCAGAGTCCAGCGAGCGCCTTCTCCTTGTTGGAGTAGAAGGCGGACTCTCTGACCCGAAAGAATTCCCAACCACATCGCTCCAATTGGCGCTGGCGCTGCATGTCGGCCTCGTAACGGTCGGCGCCGTGCCAATGGTCGCCGTCGCATTCGACCGCGAGCAGCGCCTGTCCACCCTCGACCACAAGATCGATTCGTTTGCCCGCGACTTCATGCTGGGCAAGCACGGTGAAATCCTTGCGAAGCAGTTCCAAGGCAACATCTACCTCGAACCAACTCTCGAATGGCGCGGGAGGGTTCACAACACGCCGATTGTCCTGGGCCGCCCGCCGCTCCAGTTCGTCCCGGTCGATACCGGCAATCTGTTGTGGATTCGTATTCTCAAAGAATTCAAGCAACTGTCGCCGAAGACAGGATGCGCTGAGATCGTCACAAGTGACGGAATGGAAAAGAATCATCATATCGCGGGCGCGGCTGGCGGCGACATTGAAACGCCGTTCGTCCGCCGCCTTTGTGAGCGGGCCGATTCTTTCGTTGCTTGCCGCGACGAGCGACAAGAACATAACATCCCGCTCGTCGCCCTGGAAACTGTATGGATTGCCGCAGATCAGCCGACGGCGTTCCATTTCCTCGGCCCCTAGGCGTTCGAGTAATTGATTCTCTATCAACTGCGCTTGCGCCTCCCCTTGAAGCACCACTACGCCCATTGTCTTCTCATCGTACCGTCTGTCGTCGCACATCTCCGCGATTCTTTTGACAATAGCTTCGGATTCCGGGCGATTGATCGTTCGGTTGTTTGAACCTTCTCGATACCCGCCGCTCAAAAAGACATGCTCAAGCGGCGGAAGCCGGTTCTGGCCATACTGCCTCAAGGGAATCAGGGGCGTATCCGAATAGCATAGATCGTTACTGAAACGAATGATTTCCGGCATGCAGCGAAAGTGCTCGCGTAGCGTGATCCGCCGAGTTCCATACCGGAGTTTCCCGTGATCGAACAGGCTGCTCTCAATATCGAAAGAGGATTTGAAGTGGAAATCATGAAGGAACTCTTCCATCAGTCGATGCACCGACTCGCGGGGCAAACCTACGGCGTCCGGACTAATCTGCTTGTCATCGCCAACGATCAATATCTTCTTTCCTAGATAAAACAAGGGAAGTGCCTCGACGCCGCATTGTGAAGCCTCGTCAACGATAATCACATCGAACATGCCGGGGGCGGGATACACCGTGTCCCAAACGCGATGCAACGGCATCACCCATGCGGGAACCGCCTCGCGGCATTGATTGAGGTGGCCTTGAGCCTCGCGACGATGGCGCAGCGCGTGCTTTCCCGTCCCCTTTCCTAGTCGCCGCATGGACTGCTGCCATGCCTCCATGTTGCGGCGATGGTCTTCCTTGAGACGCGAGAAGCAAAATAACCAAGCCTGGAGAGAGGCCAGCTTCGCAATGATGCTGCCTATCTCGTCTTCGATTTGCTTGGCGCGCTTAGCGAGTGCCGGAACGTCTTCCTGCCGGATGTAATTCTCGATCCAGTACCGCGCCTGCGCCCAATGCCAGGCATCGCCAATGCGTTCGATTCGCTCCTCCCAATGTGGCTCATGGCAGGTTTGTTCCAGGGACTCCGTGAACCGCGGAAGTAATCGGCGAAGTTGCGATAGGTTTTCGTCCACCTTCTCCAGGCGCTGGCGCTGCTTCTCCAAATCCTGAATCGTATTCGCGCGCTGCGCGAACCGATCCACGTCGCGACTTCGTACAGCGCTCAGCAAATCATTTGTCACCGGGTGCGCGCCGCTCTTGGCAAGCATGCGAGAAATCGGAGCCTCAACGCCTTCAATTTCCAGACTGGCAAGCCGCTTGCGAATACGGGCCAAGGCTACGCGGCACGAGGAGATAATCCTTTCAATTTGGGATTCGTCGGACCATACAGGCTCGCACATTTCTGGGCATTGGCTTATCTCGTCCCGGCACTTGGCAATGAGTTCTTCTAACACCAAGGCTTTTTCGAGCGCATCACGCAATGACTTCAAGCCGGTCAATTGGAGGGCATACGGCCCTTCAACCTTTTCACTTCGCCCTTTCCAGAAGCCCCATGCCTTTTCGCATTCAATACGAACGTGCAGCGTATCGGCCAAATGTGAGAAATGCTCGACAGCGGAACATGGGCGTCCGCTAACCTTCACAGCTTTGATAACATACAGCCGCTCTCTTACCAGTTTAGGCCGAAATATCCCCCAGCCCAGCTTCCCGCCATTCTCCATGTGCTCTTTCAGTTTGCGGGCGTCTTCATGCAATGACCTGACATCCGTACTGTCTGGAAACTCGACTCGGGTCTCGTCGGCGGTCGCAACGAGTTCTTCAATAGACGCAATAACATCGCGCGTGACACGCAGAAGTTCATGCCACAGGGACGAGTTGCCGCCCAGAACATCGCGCAGGGCATCATTCATCCATGAATACGGCGCTG
>CAZLBS010000374.1:0-4400 GCA_964557505.1 uncultured Nitrospiraceae bacterium
GGCTATTTCTACTTGGCCACCCAGCTCGATGCCGTCATGGAGTGGTCCCAGGCGGGACGCGCCGCGAAGTACGGGCCGCGGGGGCGGTGGTGGGCGGCCGTTCCTTCTGAGCAGTGGCCCGATGACCCGGACTACCGGCAGCAAATCATGCGTGTGTGGGATCCGCGCTTTGGCGACAGGCGGCAAATGCTTGTCTTTATCGGGGTCAATATGGACGAGGCCGGCATGAAGCAGGAACTGGATGCCTGTCTCCTCACGGATGCGGAGCTCGCCGCAGGCGAAGAGCGCTGGGCTTCGTGGAAGGACCCATTTGCAGCCGTCACGGAAGTCGCCTGACGTTTTGGATGAAGGAGGCGAAGATGCCGGTATACACCTATGTCTGCGAAGCAAACGATGAAACCGTGCAAGTGCTTCACCCTATGGCGACCTCGATAGCGACCTGGGGTGAACTCTGCGGCGCGGCAGAAATCGCCGCAGGCAAGACCGACCCGAACGCACCCGTCAAGCGGCAGGTGTCGCGCATTCAAATCAGCACCAACGGCAAAGCGGCATCGCATGGCGCCGGCAGTTGCTGCGGCATCGCCGGCTGCGGATAAGCGCTTCCGAACCCTACAAACGACCAGTTAAGAAGGGGATTCATCACATGAAATTGCCACGCATGAACTTGGACACTCTTGGGATATGCGCGTCGGCGCTGTGCATGGTTCACTGCATGGTCTTGCCCTTCGCGTTGGCAGCGCTGCCGCTCTTGCTGCCCGCGTCCAGCGCGGAAGCCGCCGTCGACACCCATGCCAAAACGCATGCCGCCTGCACGGAAAGCAGCTGCTGCCCCAGTCACGCAGCCCCCGCGGAGGAAGGTCAAGCCGGCATCGCATCGCTCGCGTGTTGCTCGTCGCCCGCCCACTTCTGGATTCATGCCGGCATGCTCGCCTTGGTGGCCCCGGTCGGCATGGCCGCATGGGGAGCCGGGTTTCGCAGGCACCAGTGCCGGGGCGTTGTGGCGCTCGGCCTGCTCGGCGTGGCGCTCCTCTGCGCGGCATTGGTCTTTGGCCATCAGTTCATGAACGGGCGCGGCGAGCAAATGATGACAATCGCTGGAAGCTGCCTCCTTGTTGGGGCCCACTTCTGGAATCACCGGAAATGCCGCTGTTGCGCCAACGACGAAGGCAACGAGCTATGGGCGGCGGCACTGTCTTCACAGCGCTGCAAGTAGGGACCCTTCCATCTACAAGCGGAGGTCTCGCCCCAAGTCCACGCCACGTAAATGTGCGTCCGGAAAGGGCTTGCGCTAGACGAAAGCCGAGGCACTCTATCCAAAGCCTAACCAAAGCGTGAAGCTAGCTGCTGCATCCCTTTACGAAATAAATGTACAAAGTACTTTGTTGCGCCCGTAACTCTAAGACCATCAGGTCAATAACCGAAGGAGATTGTCGAAATGAAGTTGCGGGGACGTATGCTGTTCGGTGGAGCGTTGGCGGCGGCTGTCATGTGGTCAAGCGCAGCGGCAGCCATCACGGCTGAGGAAGTGGAAGCGGCGCAGCAGGAATGGGGCGAAGGCATCGTCGAAATCGGGGATGTGTACGCACAAGAAGGCGACTACGAAGCCGCCGCGCTCGAGCATATCCGGACGCTCTATGCCTTCCAGATGGGAGACGTGCTCTTCAAGCCCACCTTGGCCGCCGATGACCAGTTCCGAATTACCGAAGACGAAGCCTTGTCGTACTTTGTAGGCGGCAACCCAGACCACCCCGAAGACAGCGGCTTTGCAATAAAGCCTTGGGATGACGTGCGATGGGAAAATGCCGCCATGTATCTGTCCGAAGACTACGCCGTGGTCATGGGCAACTACTACTTCACGCCCGCTGAAGGCGGCGAACCCGTGAAGGTGGAATACACCTTCGGCTACATTAAGGATGATGAAGGCAATCTGCGCATCAACCTCCATCACTCCTCGGTGCCGTACTCGGGCTGACGTTCTGCCATAGCTGCCCGGCGGCACACGGCGCCGTCGCTATTTCAAGGAATTGCGTTCCTGCATCGGCGTGAGTCAACGGGAAAGCCAAGCTGCGCCCTTCTCGTTCCCACAGTCCGATGCAGGAATGCTTTTTCTGGAGCAAGCACCTCTCCTCGTAATGTGCACCGCGTCTCGTGGTGTACTGCCCGCGCTCACGAAGCGGGGCACGGGCGGCTCAAGATTTGTCCAATTTTTCCCGATATGGCGCTGGGACTATTGCGCTGTATGCGGGGTGTGTCGTATAACAAGGCCCAGTCAAGCGTTTACTGGATAAGCACGCAGGGGAGAGGATTGCTATATGCGGGTCGCGTTTATCAACCCGATGTTTGGCAAGGACTTCACGAAGTCGGCGCGGTGGTTTGCGCGATCCCGCGGGCGGGTGCAGCGGCATCCGGACTATTTCTGCACGGCGGCGGCAGTGGTCGAGCACGCAGGGCACGAGTTGTTGTTCCTCGATGCCCAAGCAAAGAATCTGCCGACCGAAGAAATCATCCCGCGCATGAAGCAATTCGCGCCGGACATGGTGGTGTATCAAGTGACGACGCCGAGCGTGTACGGCGACATCGAGAGCGCACGGATGCTGAAGGACGCGCTGGGCGGGCTCCATGTCTTCACGGGCCCGCATGTCACGGCGGAGCCGGAAGACACGTTGCGCGCGGCGGATGGCGCCGTGGATGCTTGCACCATCGCCGAGTACGACTACACGGTGCGCGACCTCGCGAATGGCGTGCCGGTGGCGGATTGCCCGGGGCTGGCCTACCTCGACGGCGAGCGCTTCGTACGCACGCTCGATCGCGGGTATATCGAGAACCTCGACGACCTGCCCTTCCCCGCGTGGAATCACATCGACATTTACGACTACCGCGACTTCGGCAAGCTGTTCCCGTTCTTGACGCTCATCAGCGGGCGCGGCTGCCGGGCGAAGTGCACGTATTGCCAACTCCCGCAGGTGATGAACGGGCACAGCTACCGCACGCGGTCGCCCGAGCACGTGTGCGACGAAATCGAATACGACAAGCGGCTCTTCCCGAATCTGCAAGAGATCATGTTCGAAGACGACACGCTGACGATGCGCAGTCACCAGGACCGCATGGTCGCGCTGTGCGAAGAGATGATCCGGCGCGACCTCAAGGTGTCGTGGAGCGCGAACGCGCGGGTCGATGTCAACGACCTTGAGGTGCTCAAGGTCATGAAGCGCTCCGGTTGCCGATGGTTGTGCGTCGGGTTCGAGTTCGGCGATCAGCAGGTGCTCAATGCCGTGAAAAAGGGCGCGACGGTCAAGCAGATGCGCAAGTTCGCCGAGAACGCGCATAAGGCGGGCATCCGCGTGCACGGCTGCTTCATGTTCGGCGGTCCCGGCGAAACACGCGAGACCATGCAGAAGACGATCGACCTGTCGCGCGAGTTGCCTATCGACACCGCACAGTTCACGGCGGTCGTGGCGTATCCCGGCACGGCCTACTACAAGTGGGCCGAGGAAAACGGCTATCTCAAGCAGAAAAATTGGCGCGACTGGGTCGACGATGATTTCGAGCAGCAGGCCACGCAAGACCTGCCCGGCCTCCCAGCCGATGAAATCAATCAGTACATCGACCGCGGCCTCAAGGGCTTCTATCTGCGCCCCACGCAAATGATGCGTATGCTCCGGAACATCAACTCCTGGAGCGATGTGCGCGCGAAGGCCCACGGCCTCAAGAGCTTCGTCGAGTACTTCACGACCGTCAGCAGCAAGCCGTTCGTAGGGTTCACGGGCAACAATTAGATAGACATCGCCCGGCGCCTATGTTTGATTCGGGGCAGTTGGCTGCGTGAACAGTTCAACCATTTCAGGGTTGGGCCGTGCGGATGCGCGATACCCGGATTTGCACCCTGGGGTATTGGCTAGTGGACCTTTCGGGCCCGGTCCTTCGGGGTTGTCAAGATGGCCGGTTATGGTTCGAGCATATTGCAAGCACCGTCCAGCGTGTGTCGCATATGACGCGATGTGTTCTCACTGTCGGTCTGCTCGGAATGTCTGATTACCGCTAGGATTCATCCAGGTGATCAGAGCGAGCGCAGCACTGCAAACAGCTTCGACGGATTTCCACTATGTCTCACGCTCCAGGCGGATGGGCAAGCCGTCTTGGGGGCGTGCGATGGGCACCATTTCGTAGGGCATTTCGTAGTCTTCGGGGATGGTCCACCGGTATTTTTGCAGCATGAGATGCATGGTGGCGCGGATCTCCATCAGGCCGAAGTACTGGCCAATGCATTTGTGCTTCCCGCCGCCGAATGGAGTCCATGCGTAACGGTGCTGCTTGTCCTCCGCGCGTTCGGGGGAAAACCGTTCCGGGTCGAACACCTGCGGGTCGGTCCATAGGGCTGGATCGTAATGGTTAAGTATGGG